>JBCCOV010000050.1:0-25549 GCA_039039985.1 Pseudomonadota bacterium
CCCAGCAGCCATGTTGAATCAAAACCAAACTGATTTGGGAAGCCACCGATTCGAGCTAAATCTGAAACGCTCTAGGCCGGAGTAGCCCGTGAGCGAGAAACAACAAGCGCGGGCCAGCCGTCGAGCACTCTCCCAAGGCCGCGAACGCGGCCCGGCGCGTTGCGCCGCCTCCGCGGAGGGCCCGGCCGTTAGGCCGGAGTAGCCCGTGAGCGATTAATTGCGAATGCGCGGATCCGACGGAGCCTGCTGAAAGTGCGCATAGCCTCCGGTGACGTGACCGGCGTCCGCGCGCTCAAGATCACTGTTGCGTTTGACTTCCGCGCGCTCTTCAGCCGTGCGCCAGCCATCCGACCACCAAGTTTCGGTCCCGAACAGCCAGGCGGCAAAACTGTCACTGGCTGGCTCCACATAGACCTCTTCATAACGATGCTGGACGGTTGTCGTTGCCGCAAACGTATCCAGGCGTTGCTGTATCGTTTCCAGAGATCTCATCGGCTCCAACATGCGACGATCGACGGAATCGATACGCGACACCACCCGCCCGAGCTGACCACTAACGTCGCTGCGCCACTGGTCCATCGACTCCGCGAGTGTCTGTTGGTTGGAGTTCAGCTTCAGCAGGGCCTCATGAACCTCGGAAAGATCGTTGCGGTACTCGCTCGCGATGCGGTCGAAACCGGTCACGAGATAATCGAACTGCTCCCGCTGTTCGTTGCGATCCTTCTCGACGAGGACTCTCACCTCTCCGACCGCACTGGTGACCGGCGTGCGCACGGCCTCTACGATCTGGCTCGTATCAACATTGCCTGTACTGATCGAGCGCAATCCATTCTCGACGACCGTACGCATGCGCTCAGCCGCCATATGCTGAGATCCGACGGCACTCGCGACAGCACGCACCTCGGTCCCCAGCTGAGCCGTGACGTCACCGAACTGCGCGCGAGCTGAGTCGACATTGGACTCAAAAGTATCCAGGCGGTCGCCGATGGCTTGGATCAGCAGGTTATGGTCGGCAAGCTGCGAGCTGAATGTATCGATTTGGGCGTCAATCGGCGCAAGATTGACATCGCGCGCAATGGTAACAGCGGACTGGATCGACTCCAGACGCGTATGAACCGGTGCCAGATCCACACCATTAACGCGCCGTTCAACGTCGTCAAGACGCGCCAGCACGCGCGCGAACGTGGTCTCTAACGACGCCAGCTTCTGGTCGAAGTTTCGTAAGCCGTCGAGGCTCTCAAGCTTGGCGGTGACAGGCTCAAGCCGCTCGTTCAGCCGTTGCCACTCCTCCGATGTGGCCCCCGACGCCCGCGTGCCCGAATCGGACTCCATCAAGAGATCTTCGACCGTCTGCAACCGCTCGCCGAGGACATTCCAAGTCCGAGCGAGTTCCCGAAACTTGCGGTCGACGCTGGTCTCGATTTCCGTCAGGCGAGATACCATTGCTTCCGCATCACGCGGCGACGCACCCGCATAGGCTGGCTCCGGCTGCGGCGGTTGCTCCGGCGGCACCGGTTCGCCCGAACGCTGCAGGAGTGCGAGCAACTCCGTAACCCGACGTTCGAGTTCATCGATCCGCGAGTTTTGTACCGTATCCGTCACCGTCGGTGGGCCCGCGCTCGTGCGGAGACGTTCACGACCGGACTCGCCGTATCTGGGCTGACCGTTGTCGACCGGCTCTCGCAAGCTCCAGTCGTCACGATGTCGGGTGAGAAGATTGCGTGTTGGGAGATCGCGTTTCATATCAAACAACGTTTGTAGAATGTCGTCGATGGTGACGGGTGATCGATGATGGTAGGCTGCCTCAGCGGCATAACGAAGGACATCTTCCATTTCCTGGGATGTCTTTGGCGTGATCGTACCATTCGCGCCCGACACGCTTGGAATGTCGTGCGCAATAATGACCCCACTCTCTCGCCGAAGCGTCGCGTCGCTAATCCCGGCTGCCTGTAGGGCCTGGACCGCAGCAGGGACCAAAGTCATGGCGTGAACAAGGTGCTCAAGCCGCACATCGCGTGCACGATGGGCAACCGCCAATTCGAATGCCTGGTTGCAACATGTCATAACCGCGCTGTCGACCCAGATCTCCGGGCCTTGGGTTGCGGCTTCCGACAGTGCGCGGGTCAACCATTCCGGAGCTTCGATCGCGAACTCGGGAATCGGCGCGAGTTCACGCGAGCCGCCCGGAACCTTCGGTGTTCGAAGCGACAGGTCGCCGCCTTGATACGCAGTCACCATTCCAGCTGCCTCTACAGCGGATACTCTCCGCCAATCCTTGTTCAAGATGGCGGCAACCGCCACGCCATACAGACCCGAGCCATATCACAAGTGACAAACACAACGCCTTGACTTCGACACAATATCCTGAACGGCGACGATCAGCGAGAGCCTGTCAAGAATATACGCGAGAAAAGCGACCGTTGGCCACATCTTAAGGCCGAATCAATCGCAGTCACCGAGAGGCTTGGTCGTCAAAACTCAGTCGGATCCGATCCGTCATTGCGCGGATTGTTCATCGTTTGACTTACGGCGATTGCGTTTAACGCGCCGACAGGCGCCGGTGCAAGCAGGCCCGCGGCATCTTTCGCCTCCACACAACGCACACCCAGCCAGTCTTCGAAGTGTTGTGATGGAATGATTGCCGGCATCCGATCATGGAACGGGGACACGTCGGCATTGGCGGCGACGGTCACAATCGCCATGGTCTGCAATTCACTGCCGTCTGCTCCGAGCCAGTCCTCCCACAATCCGGCAAAAGCCAAGAGGCCGTCGCCCGCCTCTTTAAGTAGGTGGGGCTGTCGCGCTCTCTGGGCACCCGTCCACTTGTAAAATCCCGTCGCCGGAACGAGGCAGCGTTTATGGCGCATGGCGCCTCGAAACGATGGCTTTTCAAGCACGCTCTCTCCCCGCGCCTCGATCAGCAATGGAAAGTCATCTGGATCGCGAACCCAACTGGGGATCAGTCCCCAGCGCACCAGAACCGCTGTGCGCTGAGCAACTCGGTCTTCGCGCACGATCAGCACGGGTTGCGTCGGCGCGATGTTGTAGCGCGGCGGAAATGGGTCGCAGTGCGACAACCCAAACGCGGACTCTATGGTCTCCGGCGATGCAGCCAATTGATACCGTGCTGCCATCCAATCCCCCGCTGTTGGCTGACCGCCCAAACTCATGCGTGCGCAACCTGTAGCGCGCCTCAAGCAGCGTCGAGGTCTCGCGGAACTTCGCCCTTGATCTCTCGCAGCCCTGATGCTCCAAACGGCAACATGTCCCATGTCGACACCGTGCATCGTCCGTGGCCGCGCGCGGCAGCGAGCATCGCTGTTTTCCAGGGCCGGTCCGTGCTTCTGGCAAAACGCGCGAAACCACCAATCGCCGGCCTTTGGAGCTTGCCCGGCGGCCACATCGAACCTGGCGAGCGCGCCGTAGACGCAGCAAAGCGTGAACTCGCGGAAGAAACCGGCGTCACCGCAGACATCCTTGGTGTCCTGGACATCCACGATGTGATTTTGAAAGATTCAGACGGCAGATTGATGGCGCACTATGTCATTGCAGTCCACGTCGGGATCTGGCGGTCCGGCTCACCTGTTGCCGATAGCGATGTCGACGACGCAGCCTTCGTTCCGCTCGACGGCCTGACCAGTTTGCCAACAACACCGCGCGCTCAGCTTCTGATTGCACAGGCTGCGGAGAGATTTCCCGAAGCGCTGGTTTCACGGTGACGTGTGGCGAAGTGAGTTGCGGCCGAACAGTGCCGAGACAACGATTGGGTGACTTGCCATCCGGAGACAAACTATGGCTCACAGCAACGCGCTTCCCACCTGGATTCTCACCTTTGTCAGCGCAGCCATACTTACAGCAAGCACCGCTGTCGCCAATCCGGAGACCTGGAAGCGTCAAGGCTGGTCGAAAACCGACTTTTCGAAATCGAGCGTGACGTTTTCCGAGATCTTGTCCGGCGGACCGCCAAAGGACGGCATTCCCTCAATCGACAAGCCGGTTTTTCAAACGGTTGCGGAGGCCACGGAGCTCGTTGCAACAGAGCCGGTCATCGGTCTGGAGGTTAACGGCGATGCGCGGGCTTATCCGCTCCGCATTCTGACATGGCACGAGATCGTCAACGATGCCGTCGGTGGCAAGCCTGTGGCCGTCACTTACTGCCCGTTGTGTAACGCGGCGATCGTGTTCGACCGAACATTGGACGGCCGCGTCCTCGACTTCGGCACCACGGGCAAACTCCGCCATTCGGATCTTGTCATGTACGACCGCCAGACAGAGAGCTGGTGGCAACAGTTCACCGGTGAAGCCATCATCGGCGAGCTGCTCGGCAAAACACTTGCGTTGGTGCCGGCACGTCTTGAGAGCTTCGCGGACTTCAAGGCCCGCCACCCAGAGGGCAAAGTCCTGAAACCAAACAATCCCAAGATGCGCTCCTACGGCCGGAACCCATATCTTCGATACGACTCTGCGAGCCAGCCTTTCCTGTTCAGCGGTGACCTGCCCAAAGGCATTCCGCCGATGACACGGGTTGTTGTCGTTCGCTTGAAGGACGGACCGATCGCGGTGAGTTTGCCTTTACTGGTCGACAAGAAGGCCATCACGATCGACGGCATCGCACTCACTTGGAAACCGGGCCAGAACTCTGCGCTCGATACCCGTGACATCTCCAAAGGTAAGGATGTTGGAACGGTCTCCGTCACACGGCGTTCAGCATCCGGCGCAACCGAGTTGGTCGCCTATGATGTGACGTTTGCGTTTGTCTTTCATGCGTTCCATCCGGAACGCCCGCTGCACAAGAGCGCAAGTACACTGAACTAGGATCTGCCACATCCCGGACAGCTTGCGCTTTTAAGGGGCCTGACATACCCCTCGTCGCTGGAGTATGTCCGCGCGCCGCGGAGATGTTTCGTGTTACCATATACCCCCGGCGAGCTGACCCGCAGGATAATGAGACGCGTAGCCGAATGAATGCGGGGCAGCTGGTCGGATGGCGACAACCCGCGCGCATGGAGCATGCATGGCAAACCGCAGTCGCACGCGAGGACGGTGTCTTACACACGCACTCGTTTTGTCTGTCGTCCTTGCAATATCTCCTGGTGCGGCCAATGCGCAATCGCAAGATACCCGGCCCTATGACACGGAACTCTTACGGCTGGCAGAAATGCTCGGTTCGATCCATTACCTGCGTGCCGTATGCGGCAAGCCTGACGGGCAGCTGTGGCGGGATCAGATGGTTGCCATCATTTCGGCGGAAGGTTCGTCAGCGCTCCGCAGAGTTGTCTTGACACGCCGCTTCAACCGCGGCTTTGCAAGCTACAGTCGAACGCACCGGCGGTGTACGGCATCCGCAGCAGCGACACTCGATCGGTTACTGGAAGATGCTGAGCGGCTGACAGGGCAATTGTTGGGGGATGTTGCCACGCCACCACAACAGCCGGGCCAGTGAGACCAGCATTTACAGTCTATCAACCGATTCACCCTGAATAACGGTGGCTGATCGGTGTTGACCGACCGCGTGTTACGCGGAGGTAGGCACAACGACGGCCCACGCGACTCCGGCCAATGATTGAAAGCGACGATCACGATGGACACGATCCACGACCTCATGCGCAAAAACGATTCGTCGCTGGCTGCGCTCGGCATTGTCCTCGCCGCGTGGGAAGACGGCACCGACGCTGGTATTCCACCGCAGATGATGGCGTACGCGGCGCTGTTCGCAGCACTGAGTGATTTGGTGGGTTGTTATGGCGAAGATGCCGTAGCCGGCCTCGCTGAAACACTGGCAACCCGCGTGCGCAGCGGCGAATTCACGATCTGCGATACAATCCAATAGCTCCGCCGGTCATGTCAGGCGGTCACGACAAAGAGCAGTTCACCGCACAGGACGAGGCCAAACAGCAGTAGCAGCACACCGGCGAACCCGTTGATCCGCCCCATCCAAGCGGCATCGATGCGGCTTCGGATCAGCCCGACGATCCCGGACAAGGTTATCCACCAGGCCAGGCTGCCCGTCATGATGGCCGCAACCATAATCAGAGCTTCGACCGGACCGCGAATCTCAACGAAAGAGCTGATGCCGCCGAAGATCGCAAACAATCCGAGCACGGCGCCAGGGTTGGTAATCGTGAGAAAAAACGCTTTCGGCAGATCCCAGAACAAGTCCCGGAACACGCCGCGCAGCTGGCTGCGATTGAACGGCTCCTGGCGGATCAGCTCGAGTTCGGGCGTGGCCAACAATAAGCGCAGGCCGAATGCCAGCAGTGCCAGACCGCCAATAAGTTGAATAGCCGTGCGATAATCGCGAACAAGACCGGATATGGCGCCGACACCCAGTGCAGCCAGCAACGCGATCAAACCGTCTGCCAGAACCGCGCCGGACCCGGCGACCACGCCAGCAAACAGCCCACGTTCCATAGACCTCTGAATGCAGAGAACGTTGACGGGCCCGACAGGGACTGCAATCAAGAGACCAATCGCGAACCCGACCGGGACGATAAACGGATTGGGCAGCCAACCGAACAAGCGGCATTCTCCTGACGACAGTCCCGACAATGGTGAACTGGACGGGACCAGAGCGTTGCAATCTTAGCGGACCGAGGCATGCACCACCTCCTCCAATCCAGAACTGGCCACGCTGGCCACCTGAGGTCGCCCCGCAATCTGAGGTCGCCCCGTAACGCGTTTGACCGGCTCCGGATTCTGCACCTCGCACTCGTAAGTGTCCTGCTCGCGATTGTCCAACTGGGAGCACATGATATCCCGAACGCGGCCGCTGCAGATCGCAAGAAAACCGCACAAAGCTCCAAACCGGTACGCGACAACCAATCAAGCGCATCAAAGCGCAATCGTAAGCCGAAGCTGACGACGCTTGCGGCGGAGATGCGGGAAATGATTGCGGCCGCCGCGCTGCGTGGCGAGCTGGAGGAACTCCGCGTCCCGATCCAGTGGAACGAACTGCCCCCGAACTTCGGGGGTCCAGCCAGCGGTGACCCGATTGCGACCTTAAAGCGCCAGTCAGCAGACGGAAGCGGCCTCGATGTCTTGGCCGCACTGCTGACCGTGCTGTCCATGCCGCATACGGTCTCCCCGCTGGGCGCCGACGCCGAAAACCCGAACATCTACGTCTTTCCCTACCTCGCGGACCGGGATCTTTCGAAACTGACGGCGCGTGAGACGCTCGACCTCTATCGCCTGTTGCCGGCCCGCGAAGCCGCCGCCATGATCAATACGAAGCGCTACACACACTGGGTGGTGACGATCGGAGCAGACGGAACCTGGCACAGCTTCAGCCGCGCAGGCTCGGCGAAGTGAAGCACCAGTCGGACGGCTCTGATTGATCGCATTCAATCGCATTGAGACGACGGCCTGTGTGCCGACAGGATCGCCTGCAAAGGCCAACCTTCGGCGAGATCCACAAGCCAGACGACGTAAGAGTTCAGCCAGCTTCAAAGAAGCGAACCGGAGCCCCACGCGCCGGTTCCGGCAATATCTCTCCATCCCAGACGACAGGAGCACCGCGCACAACGGTGCCAACCGGCCAACCGGTCACCGCAACGCCATCATACGGTGTCCAGCCGCACCGACTTGCAATCCAACTGTTCTCGATCGTGGCATGACGGTTTAGGTCCACGATGGTGAGATCGCAATCATTCCCAACGGCAATCCGGCCCTTGCCGACAATACCGAAAAGACGCGCCGGACCATGGCTGGTGAGGTCGACAAATCGCTCAAGCGACAAACGCCCGCCATTCACGTGGTCAAGCATGATCGGCACAAGCGTCTGCACCCCCGTCATACCGGAATGTGAGTTCGGATATGGATGCGCTTTTTCTTCTAACGTATGTGGCGCATGATCGGAGCCGAGAACATCAACCGTGCCATCTGCAACGCCCTTCCAGATCCTGGCGCGATGAGATGCATCCCGCACCGGCGGGTTCATCTGCGCAAGCGTGCCGATACGCTCGTAGCACTCCGGCGCCGTCAGGGTCAGGTGATGCGGCGTAACCTCGACGCTGGCCCACGCTTTATGTTGAGCAAGGTACGACATTTCATCGCCGGTCGAGATATGGAGGACGTGAACCCGTTTCCGGTGCTTTTCGGCCAACGCGACCAGGCGTTGCGTTGCGAGCATTGCGGCTTCGGGATCACGCCAAACGGGGTGCGATCGCGGATCCCCAGGCACACGCAGATCTTGGCGCGCCAGAAGCCGGGCTTCATCCTCCGCGTGGAATGCGGCCCGCCGCGAGAGCGCCGCCACGACGCGGTCGAGCGACGGATCGTCTTCGACCAAGAGGTCTCCAGTCGACGACCCCATGAAGACCTTGATCCCTGCTGAGGCCTCCAGACGTTCCAGAGTAGGAATATCGGCCACCGTCTCACGCGTTCCTCCCACGTAGAACGCAAAATCGCAGAACATGCGGTTCCGCGCACGCCGCACCTTGTCGGCAAGCGTCTCTGCCGTCACAGTCAAAGGCGTTGTATTCGGCATCTCGAATACTGCCGTCACGCCACCGAGGACTGCAGCGCGCGATCCCGTCTCCAGATCTTCCTTGTGCTCGAGACCCGGCTCGCGAAAGTGGACTTGCGTATCGATCACGCCAGGCAAAACATGGAGATTGGCACACGAAACGACATCGTCCGCACTTGCGGGATCAAGCTGCCCGATGGCAGAGATCCGACCGTCAACAACACCAATGTCGGCTTGCTCTCGACCGGTGTGGCTTACGACGGTGCCATCTTTATATATGCGATCGAACCTGTCGCTCATGGGAGCGTCCTCCACAGTCGATGTGTTCTGATCTCACGCATCGAACACATATAAAGTTTAACCAAGGGACCGGTGATCTGGAAAGCGTGAGGAACCGGATTTGATGGGAAAACGCGGCGGCCATATGCCAAGATAGGTACAGGCTCGAGATGACAAGCAGCGACGAGATGATTGAACGAACGATCGCACGGCTGGCGGACCGCAGCGCGATAACCGTTACCGGTGCGGATGCCCGTACGTTCCTGGCGAACTTAATCACCAATAATACCGACGGTCTCAAGGCCGTCGGCGACAGTATCCACGCCGGCCTCCTGACACCGCAAGGCAAGATCATCAGCGACTTTTTCGTCATCCAGACTGACGACGGCTTCTTGCTCGATGTGCCTGCCAGCGAACATGAGAGCCTGATCAAGCGCTTGTCCATGTATCGCTTGCGATCGGATGTTGCGCTGAGCGACGCATCGCAGCTGTTTGCTGTTTTTGCGCTTTGGGGGCCGAACGCGAGCGAAACCGCAAGCCAGGCGCCGGGGCTATCGTTCCAGGACCCGCGCCATCCGAACCTGGGTCTCCGGCTTCTGGCCTCACCAACCTGGACACCCGGCGACGCCATATCCACGCGCCCCGACATGACTGACACGGACAGTTTTGCAGCCTACGAGGCGCATCGTATTGCCCTCGGCGTACCCGATGGCGGATCGGATTACGCCTACGGCAATACCTTTCCGCACGAAGCGCTCTGGGATCAGACCCGATCGATTGATTTCACCAAAGGTTGTTTCATCGGCCAGGAAGTGATCAGCCGCATGCAGCACCGCGGGACAGCGCGTAAGCGCATCGTGCACCTGACCGCCAACGCACGTTTGGCACCCGCAGCCGAAGTCAAAGCCGGCACGGCGACAATTGGAACCGTTGGCTCATCCGACGGCACCACGGGACTGGCACTCATGCGTTTGGACCGCGTCGCCGAAGCCCGTTCGGCTGGCGTGGAATTGACCGTGAACGGACAGCCCATCACCATTGCAGTACAGCCTTGGCTGGCATTCTCCCTCGACGACTTCGCGCGCGACAAGTCATGACAATAGACGATCCGACGCAGCGCTGCCCGTGGCCCGGCATTTCCGATCCGGAGTATACCCGGTACCACGACGAAGAATGGGGCGTACCGGTCGACGACGATAGACGACTGTTCGAGAAGCTGATCCTCGAGGGCTTTCAGTCCGGCTTGTCGTGGTTGACAATACTCAAGAAGCGCCCCGCATTTCGCAGCGCCT
Source organism: Pseudomonadota bacterium (assembly GCA_039039985.1). Classification (GTDB taxonomy): domain Bacteria; phylum Pseudomonadota; class Alphaproteobacteria; order Rhizobiales; family Hyphomicrobiaceae; genus JBCBWG01. The sequence continues at coordinate 10,036 of JBCCOV010000050.1, forward strand.
TCGACAATTTCGATGCGACGCGGATCGCTCGCTACGACGATGCCGACGTCGCGCGGCTCATGTCGGACACGGGCATTGTTCGCAATCGTGCGAAGATAGAGGCGACAATAACAAATGCCCGCGCTTTTCTTGATCTCAGCTCAAAAACACGACTGGCACATCTTGTTTGGGGTTTGGTCGACGGCAAACCTATAATTCACGAACGTCGAGATTTCTCGGAAATTCCAGCTCAGACCGACTTATCACAAAATCTATCAAAACAGCTCAAAGCGCATGGATTTCGTTTTGTTGGACCAACAACGGCCTATGCGTTTCTCCAGTCGGTCGGAGTCGTGAATGACCACATAATAACATGCCACCGCCACGCGCCGTGCGCAGACCTGCAACGGGCATTTCGGATAGACTGACAATGAGCCAAACTTTAAAGCATCAGCGCCGAGCGTCAACGGCACCTCGCGCTTGGCAGCGCATGTTGTCTGGTCGTCGCCTGGACTTGCTGGACCCATCTCCACTCGATATTGAAATCGAAGATATTGCCCATGGCTTGGCGCGGGTCGCGCGCTGGAACGGACAAACCCAGGGCGATCACGCGTTTTCCGTGGCTCAGCACAGTCTTCTTGTGACGGAAATCACAAGCGCACTGGAACCCGAGTGGTCAGCAGACTGGAAGCTCGCCGCCCTACTCCACGACTCCGCCGAGTACGTGGTCGGAGATCTTATCTCTCCATTTAAAGCTGCAATCGGCGATGACTACAAGCAAGTCGAGAATGATTTGATTCGAGCGATTCACATCAGATTCGGCTTGCCTGCCGCTCTGCCTCGACACGTTTCTGCCATCATTAAACAAGCTGACCGGATTTCTGCCTACTTTGAGGCAACGTGTCTTGCCGGTTTTGCCGCAACTGAGGCGAGAGAATTCTTTGGCACACCAGCCACGCTCCCGCATGAGATGCACTCTCAACTAGAACAGCTCCGTGCGATCGACACCGCTACCGCACAGGCCAATTTTCTGGCGTTGTTTGCCTCACTTCAAACAATTCGCACTAATTGAATTTCGAGCATAAGCGCGATCATCGTGCCACAGCAGCCGTTACAGAAAAGCACCGCTGAAACAGTGTGTTACATTTCGTGAGCACTTCTAGGCCTGAACTTCAAGCAATTCGGTGATGGCGGACTTTCGTTCCGATTTCTGCCATGATCGCAATTCATTTGTTCCACCAACGACGGGAAACAAATCGGTGGGACGGATGAACAAACCTCTTAGGCGCGATGAAACGGAACCGATGCGCTTGTCACATCCGGACCGTAGACATCGCCTTGACACATCCGCGGTGGAAATTGGGCTAAGTGCGGCCATCGCTGCGGTTCGGAGTGACGAGCCAGTTGTACTCACAGTCAAGGCCGCGACGGGTGATGGGGGATCAGTCGATGCGTTACCTTCTGGCCCGTTCTCTCCGAGAGAGCATCGGACTCTGGAGGGCGGTCTACGGGACTGGGTCTCAGATCAAGCTGATCTGACTCTGGGTTATGCTGAGCAACTCTATACCTTCGCAGATCGCGGTCGTCATGCCAATCCAATGGACGACAGCCCGCATACGGTATCGATCGGCTATTTGGCGCTGACGCGTCCTTCGTGGCCGGCAACCAGCGGCTTGAACGGCAACCATGATCACAGCACGGACGCCGCAGGTTCGAACTGGCGGTCATGGTACGATTTCTTCCCTTGGGAAGACTGGCGCCGCGGCCGTCCGGAGATCTTTTCGCGGGTTATTGAACCGCGATTGGCGGAGTGGGCGGAACGCAACGAAGTGCCAGGATCGCGGTCGCGCCCGGTGGCACGGGCCGAGCGGATCCGCATGGCATTCGGTATTGGCGGAACGTGGGACGAAGAGCGTGTTCTTGATCGGTACGAGCTTCTTTATGAGGCCGGCTTGATTGAAGAAGCGCGCCGCGATGGCCGCGAGGCCGCATTACTGTGGGGCCAACTGCCGAAACTCGGCGTGTCAATGCAATATGATCATCGCCGTATCCTTGCGACAGCGATTGGTCGTTTGCGCGGCAAGATCAAGTATCGCCCGGTTGTGTTCGAGCTCATGCCGGACGAGTTTACACTGTTCGAACTGCAGAAGACGGTTGAGGCAATTCTCGGCCCACACCTGCACAAGCAGAACTTTCGCCGCCTTGTTGAAAGCGCCGGCTTGGTTGAGCCGACCGGCGATGTGCGAGCCAAAACGGGCGGTCGGCCGGCAAAACTCTTCAAGTTCCGCAGGGAAGTTCTGATGGAGCGTCCGGCACCTGGTGTCCGTGTCAAAGCGGGCCGGATGTAGGGTTACGATCGGGTAGTTCGCCGTTAGGTTAGGCCTCGGCGGACTACCGAGTAATGGCTTGATTACAAATCAATTATCGTCATTCGCACTGCTGTCGAGCCTAGACGCATGCAGGAGCCGAATACCAGCAACCGCCACATAAGCGACGATTAGGCTGGCTGTTGCCCAGCGGTTCCTTTATACTATCTCAAGAATACTCACATTGAGCATAAATGTGCCGCGACCCGCTGTCAACTTGCGGCTCATTAATGCTCAAAAAGAGCAAAATGAAAGGACACGCCAATGGATTGGTCTCCGGATGTTGATCGTCAGAGCGCGCGCGAAACAGATTTCGTCGCGGCGGAGTTCGAATTCACCCCAGCGCTGGCTCGCGAGATGGCGCCCGTGTATGCGCGCGTGAAGCAGCACATCATGCCGCTAGAATGGCCGCTGGTCGCCCCCATGATCCGCGAGATCGAGGCGCTGAAGAAGACGCGGAACGCCGTGATCCTCGCCCACAACTATATGACGCCGGACATCTTCCACTGTGTCGGCGACATTCGTGGCGACAGTCTTCAGCTAGCGAAAGAGGCCGCCAATGCCGACGCCGATGTGATTGTTCAGGCCGGCGTGCATTTCATGGCGGAAACATCGAAGCTGCTGAATCCGGAGAGGACGGTATTGATCCCCGATCTCCGAGCCGGCTGCTCGCTCGCCTCATCAATTACGGGCGCGGATGTGCGCGCACTGCGCGATGCCTATCCTGACGTGCCTGTCGTCACATACGTGAACACGTCGGCAGACGTAAAAGCGGAGACAGACATCTGCTGTACATCCGCCAACGCCGTCCAAATCGTTGAAAGCCTGGGCGCGCGTCGCGTGATCCTCATCCCCGATGAGTATCTTGCGAAGTACGTCCAGACTCAAACGGATGTTGAGATCATTACGTGGAAGGGCCGTTGCGAGGTCCACGAGCAGTTCACGGGCGATGAATTGCGCGAACTCCGGGAGATTGACCCGAGCGTCAAGATCATCGCGCATCCGGAGTGTCCGCCGGATGTCATTGAGGCCGCAGACTTCACAGGTTCGACGTCCGGCATGATCAACTACGTCAAGGACAAGCGACCACCCAAGGTCGTGCTCGTGACCGAATGCTCGATGGCATCGAACGTGGCCGTTGAGGTCCCGGACGTCGAGTTCGTTCGTCCATGCAATATGTGCCCGCACATGAAACGCATTACGCTGGAAAATGTGCGCGACAGCTTACGTCACCTGCAGCATGAAGTGTTTGTTGACGCCGACATTGCGGGACGCGCCCGTGAGGCTGTCGAACGCATGGTGCGCGCAACGGCTTAAGCGGGGCGCGTGTAGCTCCGCCCACAGCGAGCGCCTCGCCCTCCAGACCTCAGCCATGGCACCCGACGGGACGAGAATTGACGTGGCATGGCTGAGATCGCGCAATCAGGCCGATTTCAACAGGGCCTCGAACGAGCGCCGCCGCAGCACGCGGTGTTGGACACAGACGTCAAACCACACACCGCAGGTTAGCTTCAAGGAGCGCTGAGAAGTCGCATGGCTGAAACGGAACACACCCCGTCAATTGTCATTGTCGGTGCCGGATTGGCCGGGCTCTACTGCGCCCTGAAACTCGCCCCGTTGCCGGTGACAGTCATATCACCTGTCCCACTTGGTACTGGCGCATCGAGCGCTTGGGCGCAAGGCGGGATCGCGGCGGCCGTCGGTTATGGCGATACGCCCGAAGCGCATGCGGCCGATACCGTTGCCGCGGGCGGCGGTCTCGTCGATCCCGACATCGCGCTTGGAGTCGCGCGCGAAGCCGGCATGCGCGTAGCAGATCTTCTGCGAATCGGCGTTCCCTTTGACCAGGATGCGAACGGTCGGTTCATTCAATCGCGCGAAGCTGCGCACTCGAAACACCGCGTTGTTCGGGTCACCGGCGATCGTGCCGGACAAGCAATCATGTCGGCCCTGATCGCAGAAGTACGGCGCAACGATCGGATCAGGATCATCGAGGGTGAAACGGTTGTTGGTCTTGATGCAAGCGACGGGCGACTGGAACTGCGTCGCAATGGATCTCGTCATGTCATCGAGGGCATCTCACACGTTGTTCTGGCAACCGGCGGTATTGGTGCGCTGTACGCAGCGACGACCAACCCGGCAACGTCGGCAGGCGCAGGCCTGGCCCTTGCTGTCAATGCCGGCGCCGAGATTTCCGATGCCGAGTTTGTGCAGTTTCACCCAACGGCGATTGACGTTCCGGCTGACCCTGCGCCTCTTGCCAGCGAGGCGTTACGCGGAGACGGCGCATGGCTCGTCAATGCGAACGGCGATCGGTTCATGATGGACCTGCATCCGGACGCAGAACTCGCCCCGCGCGATGTTGTCGCTCGAGCCGTCTTCAACGAACGCGCGGCCGGTCGCGGGGCCTTCCTCGACTGTCGGGATGCCATTGGCACCGCGTTCCCGGAGCATTTTCCCACCATTTACGCGATGTGCCGCACACACGGTATCGATCCCGTTGGCGAACTCATCCCCGTCGCACCGGCCGAGCACTACCACATGGGTGGCGTCAAGACGGATGCCAACGGCCGCACATGCGTCCCGGGTCTCTGGGCCATTGGAGAGGTTGCAGCGACCGGTCTGCATGGCGCAAACAGGCTCGCGTCCAACTCTCTGCTGGAGACTGTCGTCTTCGCCGAGCGCGTCGCTTCGCAGATCCGCGACGGCGCCGTACCAACGCGCGATGCGACCGTCCGGACAACGCAAGCGTCGAATGATGTGACTGACGATGTCGAGAAAAGCGCGCGAACCCGCAGCGTCATTCGGCAAACGTTGAGCGATCACGTCGGCGTCGTCCGCACGGCACACGGCCTCAAAACCGCATTAGCGACCCTCGATGGCCTCACCCCACAGGCCACCGAGGATTGGATGGCCATTACGACGGCGCGCCTCGTTGCGATGGCCGCACTCCGCAGGGCGGAGAGCCGTGGTGCCCATTTTCGCAGTGACTTCCCGGAACCCAATCCGCAACTGGCCGCAAGCGCCACACTGACGCGTTCGGATCTGCGGCCGACATCAACCCGCAAAGACCTGGCCCAATGACCGCGCACGTCCCCCCGTCTCCCGTCCCGCCTCACCTCGTGCGTGATGCCGTCAACACGGCACTCGCGGAAGACCTCGGACTGGCAGGCGATATCACGACAACAGCAACGATCCCTGTCGACCGCCATGCAACAGCCCAGTTTCGTGTCCGTGCGCCCGGTGTCATCGCGGGGCTGCATGTCGCTGCCGAGACGTTTACTGCCCTCGACACCTCGGTGACCTTCACCGCCGATATGCAAGATGGTCAACGCGTCGCGCCGGACACGACGATCGCCACTGTCTCCGGCAACGCACGCGCCATTTTAACTGGCGAACGTGTTGCCTTGAATTATCTGTCCCGGCTATCCGGCATCGCGACACAGACTCGCCGCTTTGCAGATGCAATCGCGCACACAAAGGCAACCGTCGTCGATACGCGAAAGACCACCCCGGGCTTAAGAGCTCTGGAAAAATATGCTGTGCGCTGCGGCGGCGGCACGAACCACCGCGTCGGCTTGTTCGACGCCGTCCTCATCAAGGACAACCATATTGCCGTTGCAGGCGGGATAACGAGTGCCGTTCGCGCGGCTCGTGCACACGCCGGGCACATGGTGAAGCTGGAAGTCGAAGTCGACACGCTCGATCAGCTGGCGGAAGCCCTGACGCAGGAGATCGACGCTGTTTTGCTCGATAATATGGATCCGGACACATTGCGACGCGCCGTTGCTATGGTTGGCGGCAAGTGCCTTACGGAAGCCTCCGGCCGGATCTCGCTCGATACGATCTGCGCCGTGGCCGAAAGCGGCGTCGACCTGGTCTCGGCAGGCGCCCTGACCCACTCGGCCGAAATTCTAGACATCGGGCTCGACATTACCATTTGATCATGTTGTGCCCGCCCGGTGCCGTGGCGTGGCAGGGAGACGGCTTGGAAACGTCACAAACTGTTAACTTGACATACCACGGAACACCTCGGTCGAGCGCCGTTCACCCTCTTGGAACCACTTTCGGGTCACCTTATGTGAGTAATCTAGGCATGTTTGAAAACCCGATTCAGGGGACCTTACCAATATGGTAGAAGGCATTGTGATCTGGGGCGTCGTCATCCTGATTGCCGGTATCACGGGCGCCTTTGTTGCATCCAGCAAGAACCGCGACTGGTCCGCGTGGACGGCGTGGTCGATCATCTTTCCGCCATCTCTGCTGGTGCTTTTTCTCCTGCCGCGCAATCGCGGCCCAGCCCCGCGGCGCCCGACGCTGGATGAGGAAGACTTGCCCAGCTAGATTATTATATGGGCAGATGATCACCCCCAAAATCGGTAGGCGGGAATTATCCCATGCCGGCCGGAAACAACCTTGTAATATCGGGCTCGGGCCTCTACTTACCCGGTATCGATTTTGGCCGGACAACATGGCCATGAGGCATCGGTTTGCCGAGCGCTGGTTAGGGACTCTACCAAAAATCGACGACGCCTGACCAACGTGCGTTCGCGCACGTTCGGAACTTGAAGTGAAACGGACGACGGAAGACACAGCACGATGGAAACCGGTACGGTTAAGTTCTACAACGAAACAAAGGGCTACGGCTTCATTCAGCCGGACAACGGCGGCAAGGACGTGTTCGTCCATGCCACGGCCCTGGAGCGCTGCGGAATGGGTCCGCTGCACGAGGGGCAGAAAGTTCAGTTTGATACAGAACTTGATCGCCGCTCTGGCAAGACGGCAGTCGCGAATATCGCTGCAGCGTAAGCGTTTCGTACTGCGGCGCTCTGTCAGCGCTGACTGAGACGAAATCAAGAGCCGCTCCCGTTTCGACGGGGCGGCTCTTGTTTTATGTCGGACGCTCCGCGCTGCAGTGGCTGCGAGAGTTAAATATACTCTTATTGAGTTTATTTGTGTTTTGCCCGAATAGCTGCTTGTGCTGCCGCAAGCCGTGCGACAGGCACCCGATACGGCGAGCATGACACATACGCGAGGCCGGCATCGTAACAGAATGCAACAGACGCCGGGTCACCGCCGTGTTCACCGCAAATGCCGAGCTTGATATCCGGTTTGGCAGACCGCCCGCGCTCGACGGCAATGCGTACCAGGTCGCCGACACCACCGGTATCGAGGGACACAAACGGATCCGTTTCAAACACGCCTTCGTCCGTGTAGTTGGTGATAATCGGCCCGGCATCATCGCGCGATAGACCGAGTGAGGTCTGCGTCAAATCGTTGGTCCCAAAAGAAAAGAACGCTGCACCCTCCGGCCCAGCAGCAATCTCGTCTGCACGCAAACATGCTCTGGGCAACTCGACCATGGTCCCGACCTGATAATCGAGCGTCACACCCGCCTCTTGCTCGACGGCGGCTGCCGTTTGCCGGATCACGCCGGCAAGAATGTCGAACTCTCGACGATAAGCCACAAGCGGTATCATGACCTCAGGTATGGCTGACACGCCCTTCGCCGCGACAGCGACGGCAGCCTCAAAAATCGCTCTGGCCTGCATTTCAGTGATTTCGGGGTAGCGAACAGCGAGGCGGCATCCGCGAAAACCGAGCATCGGATTGAACTCGGATAACTCCGACACGCGCCGGCGAAGCCGATCGACGGGAATGTCAAGCGCCTCAGCAACGGCTTCCTGCTCGGCGGTTCGATGGGGAAGGAACTCGTGAAGCGGCGGATCAAGCAGTCGAATCGTGACCGGGAAGCCCGCCATTATCTCGAAGATGGCCTGAAAATCCTCGCGCTGCATCGGCAGGATTTTGGCCAGCGCGGATCGCCGGCCGGCCTCGCTCTCCGCGCAGATCATTTCGCGCATGGCAAGTATACGCGCGTCATCGAAGAACATGTGCTCGGTCCGACAGAGACCGATCCCTTCTGCCCCGAAGTCACGTGCCTGCTGCGCATCACGAGGTGTATCAGCATTCGTGCGAACGCGCATGTCGCGCGCGGCATCAGCCCACGCCATGATCTTCGCGAAGTTGCCCGAAAGCTCGGGTTGACGCATGGCAACCCGGCCGAGATAAACCTCACCCGTCGCCCCATCGAGCGTGATGAGATCCGCCTGGCGCAGCGTTTCACCGCCGGCGAGAACCGTGCCCGCGCGATTGTCGATGCGTAGCGTACCTGCGCCCGTCACACACGGGCGTCCCATACCGCGCGCAACTACGGCGGCATGGCTCGTCATCCCGCCTCGGGCGGTCAGAATGCCGGCCGCCGCGTACATGCCATGAATGTCTTCCGGACTGGTTTCGACGCGGACAAGAATGACGTCGACGCCTTGCGCCTTGCGCGCCTCAGCCTCATCGGACGTGAAAACGATCTCACCACATGCCGCCCCGGGCGACGCCGGCAGACCGCGGGCGATGACATGACGCTCTGCATCGGGATCAATCGTCGGATGCAGCAATTGATCGAGAGCGCCCGGCTCAATCCGCGCGACGGCCTCGTCCTGCGAGATCACGCCGCCATCCACCAGATCGACTGCGATCTTAAGTGCTGCGGCCGTCGTCCGTTTGCCGCTCCGCGTTTGCAGAATCCAAAGGCGACCTTCTTGGATTGTGAATTCGATATCCTGCATGTCGCGGTAATGACGTTCCAGGCGATCGAAGATGTTGGTCAGTTCGCGAAACGTATCCGGCATCAGCATCTCAAGCGAGGGATCCGTCTCACCGGCCGCCTTGCGCGCATCTTCCGTCAACGGCTGCGGCGTACGAATGCCGGCGACAACATCTTCGCCCTGCGCATTGACCAGAAACTCACCGTAGATCGCGTTCTCGCCGGTTGACGGATTGCGTGTAAACGCAACACCCGTTGCGCTTGTTGTACCGCGATTGCCAAACACCATGGCCTGCACATTTACGGCGGTTCCCCAGGCATCCGGTATCTGGTGCAGACGCCGATAGGTCGTCGCGCGCGCATTTTGCCATGACGCAAACACGGCCGACACGGCGCCCCAAAGCTGCTTGCCCGTGTCCATCGGAAATGGCGAGCCGGTTTGGTCCTGAACAGCCTGCTTGTAGGCGGCGATTACGTCGAGCCAGTCTTCGGCGGCGAGATCGGTATCCAGCGCCTGTCCGTTCAGGTTCTTGTGGTTCTCGAGAATGTCCTCGAACACGCCGTGATCAACGCCAAGAACGACGTCGCCATACATCTGGATGAAGCGACGATAACTATCGAGCGCAAAACGCCGATCGCCAGAACGCGCCGCAAGCCCCTCCACCGTTTGATCGTTCAACCCAAGGTTCAGGATCGTGTCCATCATGCCCGGCATCGAGGCGCGCGCTCCGGAACGGACCGAAACCAGAAGCGGATTATCCGGATCTCCGAATGTGGCACCGACCGTCGCTTCGACAGCCGCCAGGGCCTTTGTCAGTTGGCCGTCGAGCTCTGGTGGGAACGACGAGTCGTTGGCGTAGAACGCCGAGCAGACCTCGGTGGTAATCGTGAACCCAGGCGGCACCGGCAAACCAATGCTGGCCATCTCGGCAAGGTTAGCACCTTTGCCGCCAAGTAGATCGCGCTGCGCTGCCCGCCCGTCGGTCCGACCCGCACCGAACACGTAGACCCACTGCGGTTCGCCTGTCTTCACAGGAGCCTCACTCATGGCAACGCCTTTCTAAGTCTCTTGTTTCCATCGTCCCGTCTGATCCGCGGTCCATAGGCACGCCTTCAACGTCATTGCAATCTCGACGGATGGTCGACATAGGTCGAACGCGACATCTATCTAACAGAGTCCGAGGGCCACGGGGCCGTCACACGCCTCGACGGCACCGCCTGAATTGAGCATTGTCCGTGCGCAGCGGACGACAAGAGGGAAAACCCACACATGACTGAACATCTTGGTGCCGTTCTCAAACACCTCGACGCGCACCGCAATGACGCCTTGGACCGCCTGTTTGAGTTCCTGAAGATTAGCAGCATCTCGACAGATCCGGCCTTTTCAAAGGACTGCTTGGCTGCGGCCGAATGGTGTGCCGGCCAATTGACGGACATCGGGTTTGACGCACGGGTCGAAAAGACGACCGGGCACCCGATGGTAGTTGGGCATGACCGGGCGAAAGTCGCCAAGGGCACACCACACGTCTTGTTTTACGGCCATTACGATGTCCAGCCCGCTGATCCAATTGAGCTCTGGAAGAGCAGCCCGTTCGAGCCCAAGCTCGCGACTGAGAAAGGCAACGGCAAGGTCATTGTCGCGCGCGGTGCCCAGGACAATAAAGGCCAGTTGATGACGTTCTTTGAGGCGATGCGCGCCTGGAAAGCCGTCGCAGGAGAGCTTCCCATCGCAGTATCGGTCCTCATCGAAGGCGAGGAAGAAACGGGCAGTCCAAGCCTGCCGGCCTTCCTCAAAAAACGCGGCAAAGAACTGCGCGCAGACCTGGCCCTGGTCTGCGATACCGGTCAATGGGACAAAGATACGCCCGCGATCACCACGATGCTACGTGGCATTGCGATGACCGAGATCATCGTCCACGGCCCAAGCCTGGATTTGCATTCCGGCATGTACGGCGGCCCGGCGACAAATCCGATCCGCGCCCTCTCAAATGCACTCGCTGCACTGCACGACAATGGCGGCCGTGTCCGCGTTCCCGGCTTTTATGATGGGATCAAGCCCTTGCCGGCCCGGCAGCGCAAACAGTGGCGCGAACTCGACTTCAACGAGGTGGACTTTTTGAAGCAGGTCGGCCTCAGCAATTCTGCCGGCGAAACCCGATACTCCGTCCTCGAGCAGCTTTGGGCGCGACCCACCGTCGAGATAAACGGGATCACCGGCGGCTATCAGGGCACCGGATCAAAGACCGTTATTCCATCACAGGCCTCAGCAAAGCTGACCTGTCGACTGGTCCCAGGACAGGACCCACAACACGTCTTAGACGCGCTACAGGCCTTCCTCAGGCAGCAGTTACCCGACGACTGCAAAGCGGAATTCCTCTATGGCAGCGGCGGCGCCGCAACCGCATTCGACACCACCGGCCCGGCCTTTCAGATGGCTTCGGCCGCACTGGAGGATGAATGGGGTAAGCCACCTGCCATGATGGGCTCGGGAGGTTCGATCCCAATCGTCTCGGCATTTCAGGCTGAGCTCGGCATGGATAGCCTTCTCATTGGCTTCGGCCTTGACGACGATCGCATTCACTCGCCGAACGAAAAATACAACCTTACCAGTTTTCGAAAAGGCAGCCGCAGCTGGGCTCGTATTGTTGCCGCGCTTGCCGATCAAAAGGATAATCGCCGCGCGCGCCGTTAGCACATCCCGCGTGCAAGTCTCACACTGTGAGCCGGTGCTGTGCGCCGGCCAACTATACTCTCAGGACAACGCTATGACTTCGAACATCCGTTCGCTTCACGTCCGCAACGCCATCGGCCTCATGGGCCTTGCCATGTTGATGTCCGTTGCATTGGCGGACACAGGGACGGCACAACGGTATGACCGGCGCGCTCCAGAAGCTGGCGTCTTCGACTACTACACACTCGTCTTGTCCTGGAGCCCGACATTCTGTGCGGAGGAGGGCAATCGACGGCGCTCGCGGCGTCAATGCGACCCGCGCGACGGACGCCCCTATGCGTTCGTGTTGCATGGCCTATGGCCACAGTACGAACGCGGCTTTCCAAACAATTGTCGGATCGGACGCCGACCATTTGTGCCCAATCGTGTGATCGACGACATGATTGATATCATGCCGGCGCGTGGCCTGATCATTCATCAGTATCGCAAACACGGGACCTGCTCCGGCCTGAGACCGGCACCGTACTTCGCCTTAGCGCGTCGTCTCTTTGACAGCATCAAAATCCCGCAACGGTTCATTGCGCCGCGCAAACCTCAAACGATTTCCCCGCGAGATGTCATTGACGAGTTCATCGCTGCAAACCGCGGACTACGGCGCGATATGATGACGGTGTCGTGTCGTCGTCGCAGCGGCAACCGGATGCGCGAAGTCAAAATCTGCTTCACGCCGGACGGACAGCTGCGGGCCTGTGGGGCGAACGAAGGGCCAAGAAGGATGTGTCGCGCGGACCGGATGTTCGTACCACCGGTCAGAGTTCGGCGCTAAAACACACCCACCAAAGATGGACATGATCTGAGGGCGCGGACCGTCGCAGTCCCGCGCTCTGGAAGCGCGGATCCTAAGCCTGATCTTGGCTCGACATGAGTTCGAGCCAGTCTCGTCGCCGTGTCTGATGACGTTTGCGTCGCGCCGTCGGCATCTCGTGCCGCTCGTACTGAACGCCGGGGAAGAGGATGATCTCGGCAGATCCTTCCATTGAATCGCCGTCGGTCACCGTGGTTGCGTGCTTCGATAATGATATAATTGTAGCCATAGCTGCGTTGGTCGCTACATCGGTTCAAGTGTTAAGGTCACAGTCAAACTCAACCATTACGCAACCGTTTCGCTGTACCCATCGCAACAGTTTGCACGCGAAATCTCTCATTAATCGGATCACTGCTTTGCGTGATTTGGTCAAGCGACAAGCGCACGCCTCGCCTTGGAAGTGCCACATTTGCTCAAAACTGAGTCTTTCTGATAACAGTTTTGAGCATTAAGGATTTTGCAAGCAAGTTCAGGCGTCTCTGCTGCGCCGCTTGCAGATCAAACTAGTTGACCATCCAGGGCTCTAGAGCAATCAGGCCCGGCTTGCGCTGCACCTCGACAATCCAGAGATCGCGATCGAATTCGAGTTGCTGACTCAAGAATGCATCAGCATCTGCTTCCGGCACCAGCTCAGCACCGAGCTGACGTACGAAAACACGATCCTGTAACGTGTCAGACAGGCCCATCGGCGCCGGCCCAAACACATCAGCCAGGTTGGGCGGCTCGAAAAGCTTGATGTAGATCGCACCCGCGTCGTTGTCGCCGTGATGCACGACAACGGGCATCCCTCCGGCGCCCGCGCTGGAACGAAGAAATGCGTGCACCCAAACTTCTGATTTCAGCTGCATGACTGACGCTCACCAAACAGACGATCGCGGCGCTGCGTTGGCAACGCCTACGGAGCCGACGACAGTGTGATGCTGTTGGTCATGCGTGCCAAGCGCGCCACCAGCGGCGCGGAGATCCGCCCTGTTTCCGGCATGCCATGTTTGCGCTCAAAGGATTTGATCGCCACCTGCGTCCGGCGTCCGACCCGACCGTCGATTCTCCCGACCGAAAACTCCAACTTGGTTAGCGCAGTCTGAACGGCACGAACGACCGTGCGGACCTCGTCCGTGGCACGCCCTGCACCGACGCCGGGCGCCCGTTGGCGGCCAAGCAGAAGCGCCTCAAGCAGGCCGTCACTAGCGCGCGCCGTGAGCGGCAGGCCATGGTCAAACTCGAACGCCATGATGGCTGCGCGACTCAAGGCCGTATCCTGGCCATCCTCTTTGATCTCGCCGTAGCCGACGCGATTGAGCTCACGTTGAACCGCACGCAGCAATGTCCGTTTTTTCCCGACATCTGCGGCATTTGCAGCGGAAGAACCGCGGTCGGCAGATGTGTCGGTGGCGCCGTCCGACACGACGACCGAACTCATAGCGCGCGGGTCGTGCGGCGTTTGCAAAGCGATCATATTGAGTGCGACGCCAAAGCACATAACCAGAAAGGTTGCACTCAGCACGCGTACACGATTGGCCGTCATAGGTCACCGGATCGCTGGACTGCACTGCCGCCACGATGCCACTTGGCGGTTAATGGCATATTAACCGTCTCTGGGTGGAACTTCTTAATCAGTGTTGCCCAGAGCTTGCCAGCATCGCTCGATTGGGCGCAGCAACTTGCACCATCTGTCCAGACACCACCGCTAGGGTGCAGGCTATCGACGCGTCTTCGTATTCGACGCGTTCGACGCATCTAGTCGTTACCGTAAGACGGAAGGTTCGTCTGTAATGATCCGCCTAGGATTGGCACTAGTCCTACTCGTCACGCTGATACCCGCGGACGTCGACCGCGAAACTGGAACGTTCGTGGCAAACGAAACGCCGCGGCCGTTCTGCGAACGCAATCCCTACACCTGTGCAGCCGGCTATGAGTTGGCAGATGGATTCATCCTGAAAACGAAAGCCCTCACAAAAGTCGGTCTGCAGATGCTGCAAGACAGTTTCCGGCCTCCGTCCGAACAACCATGGGCCAAGCCGGCATCCTACGACGCTCACGATCGCGAGCGAACCAGCACCCTTCGGGTCGAAGATCGCGAGCTGCCGTGGCAAGGATTTGCGGATCGCAAAACCTTTGCATCACGGGCGGTGGACTCTCGCCGCGTTCGCTAAGGCCACGTCATTCAGCCACGTGCGGCGTTGCGACGAGGTGCGCACCTGCTTGCGCCCACGCGCGCACCCACTTAGGTCAGTCTTGGGACCTGCACTGCCGTGCAAGAGCGGCAGTGCTGTTTTGCCAGTTCGTCGTCGGCGAGGTCTACACCGTGGGGACGCACAATGTCGTTTGAAGACATTCGAGAGAACTTCCAACTCCTGGATGAGTGGGAAGACCGTTACCGATATCTCATTGAGCTCGGCCGCGCGCTGGAGCCATTGGAAAACGAACTCAAGACCGACGCAACTAAAGTGCGCGGATGCGCAAGCCAAGTGTGGATGGTGTCTCAGGCGGTTGCCAACCCGAACACGCGCGAGACGACGCTGCAGATTCGCGGCGAAAGTGATGCCCACATTGTCCAGGGCTTGATTGCCGTTCTACTGGCAATCCACAACAACCAAACGCCGAAAGCCCTGCTCGCAACAGATACGGACGCTCTGTTTGCAGAACTTGGCTTGAGAGAACACCTCACGCCGCAACGTTCAAACGGCCTGGCCTCAATGATTGCGCGCCTCCGCGCCGACGCAGAACGCCTGCAGAAGACAGATTAGAACTCGTCGCACCAAGTCAGATTCACGTCTTTAGTTTGCGCTGTTCGCACGCGAGTATTTGATGGCGCTGTTCGCAGGCTCGCGGCTCGAGCGCTGGCTAGCCTGCGAGGACGATCCTCAGGCCGCGACCGCGGCCCGGCGCGTTGCGCCGCCCTCGCGGAGGGCCCGGCCAAAGGCCGGAATAGCCCGTGAGCGATAAACACCCCGCGCTAGCTAGCCAGCGAGGACGATCCCTGGCCGCGACCGCGGCCCGGCGCGTTGCGCCGCCCTCGCGGAGGGCCC
>JBCCOV010000051.1:0-25326 GCA_039039985.1 Pseudomonadota bacterium
CGGGTCCGCGAGAGCTGGTGCAAAAAGAAACTGGCACTGACACAGTCCGATGCGGATCTGGATGCTGCCATCAAAGAAGTCTGCGAAGCCATGAAAGCGGATCAGCGGAAAAACCGCGTGATCTTCTACTACTTGCTCGCGAAAAAATTCAATAAAATCGACGCGTTGGCCTAGCCGCTGCGATCGCACGGCTCCGGTTGAATTTATGTCGCGCGCGAGGACAGTTATCCTTGCGCGCGCTTCGTTATGCCCAGTTCAAGCCCCCAATTCAAGCCGATGTGACGCCGGACGCCAAGCCCGTCCGCATATGATGTCTGTCAATCTCACGACAGCCATGACATAAACGGACTTGAATATGTCAGCAATACTGACCTACTATACAACTTAAGGACGGCAAGTAGATCGTCGCCGGGAGACCGCAAACAAAACGAGGGCTGCCATGGCAAAGCACGCCGTAAGCCTAAGCGACAAGTTCGATCTGAGCCTGGATCATCAGATCCTAACCGGAACCCAAGCCGTCGTGCGGCTCGCGTTGATGCAAAAAGCGCGCGATCGGGCGGCGGGAATTCGAACGGCAGGCTATATCTCGGGTTACCGAGGTTCGCCGATCGCAGGTCTCGAAGGTGCGTTTCAGCGCGTCGGCGGCCTGTTGTCGGAAAACGACCTGCGTTTCCAGCCGGGCCTGAATGAAGATCTCGCAGCGACCGCTGTTTGGGGCACGCAACAGGCGGAATTGCGCGGTGAAGGCGCATACGATGGCGTCTTTGCCATGTGGTACGGCAAGGGGCCTGGTGTCGACCGATCCGGAGATGTTTTCCGCCACGCCAATCATGCCGGCACCTCGCGATATGGCGGCGTGCTCGCGCTTATGGGCGACGATCATACGTGCG
Source organism: Pseudomonadota bacterium (assembly GCA_039039985.1). Taxonomy (GTDB): domain Bacteria; phylum Pseudomonadota; class Alphaproteobacteria; order Rhizobiales; family Hyphomicrobiaceae; genus JBCBWG01. Next base: position 891 of record JBCCOV010000051.1, read on the forward strand.
AAAGCTCGACCACGGCGCACCAATCCGAGTACGCAATGGTCGACATGATGGTTCCGGTGTTAAACCCGGCCGGCGTGCAGGAGATTCTCGACTTCGGTTTGATTGGCTTTGCGATGTCACGCTATGCCGGGACCTGGGTCGGCCTCAAGTGCGTGAAGGACAACATCGAATCGACCGCAACGGTCGACGGGCGCTTGGATCGCGTTCAAATCGTCCTGCCGGATGACGATGCATTCGCCATGCCGCCGGGCGGTCTTAATGTTCGACTCCTAGACGATGCTCTCGCGAAAGAGGCGCGGCTTCACGACTTCAAGATCCCAGCCGTCAAAGCATTCGCACGACTCAATGCCCTTGATCGCATTGTGCTGAGCGGCGGCCCGAATGCCAGAATTGGCATCGCGACAACGGGCAAGAGTTACCTCGACGTGCGCCAGGCGCTTGAGATGCTGGGCATAGACGAACTTGAGGCGAACAGGCTTGGCCTGCGGCTCTACAAGGTTGCGATGCCGTGGCCGCTGGAGCCGACGAAACTCTTGCAGTTTGCCGAAGGGCTCGACCTCGTCATTGTCGTTGAGGAAAAGCGTGGCCTGATCGAGCGGCAGATGAAAGAGCTGCTTTTCGACCGGGCCGTACGGCCGAGTGTAATCGGCAAACGGGACCAGCACGGCGCTGAGCTTTTTCCGGCGAAGGGTGCACTGGATCCGTCCGAAATCGCCATTGCGATCGGCGAGCGCTTGTCGCAACTCGGGCGCGGCAGCGAGTCCATTCAACAGCGTATCTCGGAGCTGAAGCGCGTTCGCGGAAACCGGCCGGTCCACGCACAGCTCTTTACGCGAACCCCGTACTTCTGTGCGGGCTGCCCGCACAACACATCGACGCGCGTTCCAAGCGGCGCACGGGCGTACGCCGGCATCGGCTGCCACTACATGGCGCAGTGGATGGACCGCGATACGGAAGGCTTCACCCACATGGGTGGTGAAGGCGTGAACTGGGTCGGCGAGGCGCCGTTCTCCAAGCGCGAGCACGTGTTCCAGAATCTCGGTGACGGAACGTACATCCATTCCGGCAGCCTTGCCGTGCGCGCGGCAGTGGCGGCAGGCACCAACGTGACGTTCAAAATCCTCTACAATGACGCTGTGGCGATGACCGGCGGGCAAAGCCTCGATGGCGGTATGACGGTGCAGCAGATTGCGGCGCAGCTGCTGGCTGAGGGCGTACGGAAAGTCGACATCGTCACCGACGAGCCGGAGAAGTATGGGTTCTATTCCGGCGTGCCAGGCGGCGTGAAGGTTCACCACCGCCGGGACCTGGATGTGGTCCAGAGCGAACTGGCGGAAACCGGCGGCGTGTCCGCGTTGATCTACGATCAAACCTGCGCGGCGGAAAAACGCCGTCGCCGGAAGCGCGGTCAGTTTCCGGATCCGGACAAGCGCATTTTCATCAACTCAGCCGTTTGCGAAGGCTGCGGCGACTGCGGCGAAAAATCGAACTGCGTCGCTGTTCTGCCCTTGGAAACGGAACTTGGCCGCAAACGCCAGATTGATCAATCCGCGTGCAACAAGGACTTCTCCTGCCTTGAGGGCTTCTGCCCAAGTTTTGTAACGGTCCATGGCGCAAAGCCGAGAAAGTCCGAAGGTCTGGCAGGCGCGAGCGGACTTGCGGAAATGCTCGGCAGCCTGCCGGAGCCAACATTGCCGGATCTGAAGAGCGGACCGCGGGCTGTGATCGTTACGGGCGTCGGTGGCACCGGGGTGGTGACGATCTCGGCGGTGCTGGGCCAGGCGGCGTTCATTGCCGGCCGCGGCTTCGGCGCAATCGACATGACAGGCCTGGCACAAAAAGGCGGCGCCGTCGCCTGTCATATGCGATTTGCGGACTCACCGGACGAGATTCACGCGATCCGGGTTGGTATCGGCGGGGCCGATGTGGTGCTTGGCGGCGATCTGGTGGTGACGGCTTCAAACAAGATTTTGGAGACCATCACGCCGAAAGAGACGGCCGTCGTTGTCAATACGTACGAGATGACAACTGGTGACTTTACACGCAACCCGAATCTCGCCGTTCCGGGCGCAGAGTTAGTCCGGGCGATTGAAGACCGTCTGGGCGGCGCGCCACTGGAACAACTGGACGCGCATGAGTACGCCGTACGCCTGTTCGGCGACTCGATTGCATCGAACATGTTCTTGCTCGGGGTTGGGTATCAACTGGGACACATTCCAGTGCCCGCTGAGGCGATCGAACAAGCGATCGTGCTCAACGGCGCTGCGGTTGACATGAACAAACAAGCGTTTCGTTTCGGACGTCTGGCAGCCCACGATCGTGCGGCCTTGGACCGCGTCGCCAAACCGCGTGCCGCACAGGGCGATGTGCCGCAAACGCTGGATGACATCGTCGCGTTTCGCGAACGTCATCTGACCAACTATCAGGATCGCGCGTACGCATCGCGATATCGCGCGCAGGTTGAGCGGATCAAAAACTTGGAGACTGAGAAGACTCCCGGTCGGACCGAACTGACCGAGGCGGTCGCACGCGGATATCATAAACTTCTCGCCTATAAGGACGAGTACGAGGTCGCCAGGCTATTCACCGACGCAACGTTCCAGTCGGACCTCGACAAGGCGTTCACCGATGTGCGGCGGATTGAGTTCAACATGGCGCCGCCGATCCTCAGTGCATTCTTCAAGGACAAGGCAACCGGCCATCCGCGCAAAGTCCGGCTTGGGCAATGGATGCTGCCGATGCTGCGCATGCTAGCAAGAGGTAAGGTTCTGCGCGGCACGCGTTGGGATGTCTTCGGACTGTCCGCCGAGCGTCGGGAAGAACGAAAAATGATCCAGGACTATGAAGCCGTTCTGGAACGCATTGCGTTGCGGCTTGGTCCCGACACGCACGCGAGTGCGACGGAGCTGGCGGCGCTGCCGCTGCAGGTTCGCGGATTTGGGCACGTCAAAGAGAAGAACCACGTAAAGGCGAAAGCGCGAGAGGTCGAGCTCTTGGCCCTGCTTGACGATCCGCAGCCGGTTCAGGTGGCGGCGGAGTAGCCGGTCGTCAAGGATATCAGAGGTAACCGTCGGAGCGCGTCGCCGCCGAATTGGCGCTGGCGCTCTCTTGAGTTATGGGATGCGCGCGCACACCGCGTGATCGCGTCGGCGATGGCGACAGCGAGTGGCCGGCCAGGATGAAGCGAACATCGGATGTGAGATGTGGTTACAGCTCAACGCAACATGACCTGGCTAACCGTCGATGATACGGGCCGTGCCGGTCTTGCCGCTAGCTGAACGCCAGTAGATCGTCTTTCCGCGCTTGCGCAGAATCCTGATGCAGTGTTTCTCGCGGTCCAGCCAGACCCGCCATTTCGTGCACAGCATTGAGTCCTCGATCCACCAACGCCCGCGATCAGTCGCAGCGCCAAGGAAAAACGAGTAGCCGTTCGCATGCCCGATCACCCGGCCGTCGGGAAGGAAGCGCATCGGGATCGTCGCACCCATGGACGTTGTCAGATAGACCTTGTTGCCGCTCACAAGCCGGTGCAGCGGATGATCGGCTTTCCTGGCCGCAGGCGTCCGCGCTGTTTGCCGGCGCGACGCCGGGATACGCCGGTGCAGGGCGGCCATCTTCACACGACGATCGGTTATCGTGCGACTGCGGTCTGTACGATCCGGCCGTCGCTTGGCGGCATTGGCAACGTCGGCGCGGCCAGGCCCAACGTCTCGTGCACCAAGTGCTGATGGCTTTGGCTTGGCCTTGATCGACCAGCGGCCGGATGAGCCGTCGGCGAGCACTGGACCGCTTGGTCCAGCTGGCGGTTTGGTCGCCCGCCAAGCGGTCGCCAAACGCGGCGGATGCACAAGCGTTGTCAGTACGCGATCGGCGTCCGGGCAGAAGCGAACGTAAAAGGCCTGCGCCACGCGCGCAAAACTGCGCACATAAGCCGCCTCGCCCATGGCCCAACGCAGCGACAGATCGGCAAACGTGACTGGCCGCGACAGACTGGCGAGCCACGGTTTCAGAACGCCCCACTTCTGAACATTGCGCGTGCGCGCCGCGACGGGCTGAGCGATGTTTACGCCGGCATAGACCAAGAGATGTTCGAGATGCGCCTGGACGCCGGCGCGGATGTCGGAGAACGACTCGCCACTGGCTCCGGGCCCGACGGCTCCGATATCGGCAAAGTTGTTCTGCTCCGGCGCGACCGGACCCGGGACCGTCGGCGACCGTCGGTAGGTCAGATCTCCGGTCTCGTGCAGCATATGAAAGAACGCAAAGTCCCAACGGATGCCAAGACGCTTGCCCTCTGCCGCGTAGATCTCCGCGAGATTGTCATAGCGATGATTGATCCGAGGATTGCGCGACTGCGCAAATGCCATCAGCCGATCTGGTGTCACGCACTGCGGAACAAGGTTCGAGGGCGTCAGGCGGACGGGCGGCATCGCGTGCGCATAGGTCGTCTGCGTCGCCAAACAGGCAACACACGCAACGACACCGGCAACGAACTTCCGCATTCAACCCACCTGTTCGCGCCAAGGTTGACGCGTGCACTGTAGAACAACCGCCGCCAAGCAGGGCAAACTGAACTCACTCGGACGCCACTGGCGTGAACTGCAATCCCGGCAGTTCAATGGCAACTTTCCTCGGCATTCCGGCCGGTGAAATCAAAGTCTACCCACATCATCGGCATGTTAACGCTACGTCCAAATACGAAACATCGCGTAAAGACACGAGTGATCAGCCGGCGCTGCCGTACGGCCACACTTTGGCAAACCGTCGCATGCAAGACCTCGTTGACCCCGCATGGCACGGTGGCAACAACGTGGTGCTGCAAGAACACATGAGACAGGATGCACATATGACGCAAGCACAACTCGGCCCGCGCCTCGCAGGCAAAGTCGCTCTGATTTTCGGCGTAGGATCCGTTGGCCCCGGCTGGGGCAACGGTCGCGCTTCGGCAGTTCTGTTTGCGCGCCATGGCGCACGAGTCTTTGGGACGGACCTTGATCTCAGCGCCGCTGAGGAAACCGCGCGCCTTGTGACCGAAGAGGGTGGCACTGCAACCATCATGCAATCGGATGTCACCGATGAAACGGCGATCGCGGAGGCGGTTGAACGCTGCCTGGCCACCTACGGCCGTATCGATGTGTTGTTAAACAATGTTGGCGGCTCGATGCCCGGTGGGCCGGTCGAGATGACAACCGAGGTTTGGGACCATCAGTTCGCGACCAACATCCGCTACGTGTTCCTGACGTGCAAGTACGTGCTTCCCGTGATGGAGCGCCAGTTCGACAGCGAAGGCCGCGGTGGTTCGATCATCAATCTCGCGTCGATTGCCGGCTTGCGGCACTTCGGCCCGAACGTCGTCGCATACGCGGCCGCAAAGTCCGGCTTGATAAAGTTCTCGCAAGTCACCGCTGTTCAGTACGCCAGCAAGCAGATCCGCGTAAACACAATCGTCCCGGGCCTCATGAACACACCGCTGGTCGAGGTGCGCCTGAGCCATCAGCGCGGCGACGGCGATGTCGATGCCATTCGGCGGTCTCGCGATGCGCAGGTCCCGATGGGGCACATGGGCGAAGGATGGGACGTTGCAAATGCGGCCTTGTTCCTCGCGTCGGATGAGTCGCGCTACATCACGGCGACTGAGATCATCGTCGACGGCGGCCTGAGCGCCGCATGCCCTCCGCCGCCAGCGCACGCATAGCCGCTGCGACAACCGCCCATCAGCACCGATTTAGGCTTGTCGCGCGGGCCTCTTCAGGCAACCCACAACCGGCAGGTCTGATAAATCCGCGCAGAACGTTGAATGCCGGGCGCGTCGGGGGTAAACAAGGGACAGCGGGCGGTTAGCTCAGTGGTAGAGCGCCTCGTTTACACCGAGGATGTCGGGAGTTCGACCCTCTCACCGCCCACCAGAACCTCAGTCTCAAAACCGAGCTATTGAAAGGTCGTGCTGCTCTATTGCGCGCGAACACGGTGTGCTTTGCCAACCATACGATAGCGCGCAAGACCAAAGGCCAGCACGCCCAAAAATCCGGGCGCCAAGAGGCCAGCAGACCGGATGTTAGCCCTCAATAAGTTGATTTTGGGAGCCGGAAAACACTGCCCGTCCGGTCCCATCCGGTGAGGCTGTTGTCGCCAAACACACAGCAATTCGCCGGGGGACCGAAAGGTGCGGCCAAACGCTGGGCCGTTAGCTTACTTCTTCTTCTTGCCTTTTGGCTCCGGGTTCAGAGCGTCCTTCAGTGTTTTGGACGGGCTGAACTTCGGAACGTTCGACGCAGGGATATTGATCTTCTCGCCTGATGATGGGTTGCGACCCTCACGCGCTTCGCGCTTGGTCACCTTGAATTTGCCGAGCGGGGCGAAATTGACCTCTTCGCCGCTCTGCAACGTGCTCTCGATGTGCGAAACGATCGCGTCGAGTGCAGCACCCGCCTTTTCCTTTGTGATGTCAGCATGGCTGGCCATGGCATCAATCAGGTCTTTCTTGCTCATAGTCGCTCCGTTTTGTGCAGCCTGCGATAGGTGCCGTTTCGGCGCAAAACCCCGCAAACACGGGATTTGCGGCGCCACCGCGGTCGACACAACGCCGCTCGCCGCGCTCCGTCAAGACGAAAGCCGCCGCAAATGCCCAAAAACACGTGAAAAATCGCGATTTTAGGTCCAAAAACGACAGCGCCCCCGCCGAAAACCGGCTTGGGGGCGCTGAATCATCGATGTTTGCGACCGCGTTAGTGGGCGGTCAACGGCGAACCGGGTGCTGATTCCGTGCTGGATGCCGCCGCAGCAGCAGCTTCATCCCACACGATCGCTTCCGGTTTGCGGACCAGCGCCCGCTCCAGAACCTGGTCCATTCTCGCAACCGGAACGATGTCCAGTGGCCCTTTGATATCGTCCGAGATCTCGGCGAGATCTTTGACGTTTTCATCAGGGATAAGCACGGTTTTGACGCCAGCACGTAGCGCCGCCAGCAGTTTTTCCTTCAGCCCACCGATTGGCAGGACGCGACCGCGCAACGTGATCTCGCCTGTCATGGCGACATCTTTACGCACTTCGATCCCGGTTAGGACCGAAACGATGGCCGTCACCATCGCAATGCCTGCTGATGGCCCATCCTTCGGCGTCGCACCTTCCGGCACGTGCACGTGGATATCGCGCGTTTCGAACAGCGGTGGCGCGATGCCGAATTCAATCGACCGCGACCGCACGTAAGCATTCGCCGCCTGGATCGACTCCTTCATCACGTCGCGAAGATTGCCGGTGACTGTCATCTTCCCTTTGCCCGGCATCATGACGCCTTCAATTGTGAGAATCTCACCACCGACCTCGGTCCACGCCAGGCCGGTGACGACACCGACTTGATCTTCGAGCTCCGCTTCACCGAACCGGTACTTGGGAACGCCAAGGAACTCTTCGACGTTGGCATCGGTCACCAGAACGGTGTCGACGTCGTGCGTGAGGATGTGTTTCACCGCCTTGCGTGCGAGCTTCGCAAACTCGCGCTCAAGGCTGCGAACGCCGGCCTCGCGGGTATAACGACGGATGACCGTTTTCAACGCATCATCATCGATCGCCCACTCATTGTCTTCCAGCCCGTGTGCCTTGCGCTGCGCCGGGATGAGGTGGCGACGCGAGATCTCGACCTTCTCATCCTCTGTGTAGCCGGCAAGGCGAATGATCTCCATCCGGTCGAGCAGTGCCGGCGGAATGTTCAAAGTGTTGGCCGTCGTCACGAACATGACGTTCGACAGGTCGTAATCGACTTCCAGGTAGTGGTCGTTGAACGTCGAGTTTTGCTCAGGGTCCAAAACCTCCAGCAGCGCTGCTGCCGGATCGCCGCGGAAATCGGAACCCATCTTGTCGATCTCATCGAGCAGGAACAGCGGGTTCGTCTTTTTCGCCTTCCTCATGGATTGGATGACTTTGCCCGGCATCGACCCGATGTACGTCCGCCGGTGGCCGCGAATCTCGGCCTCATCGCGCACGCCGCCGAGCGACATCCGAACGAACTCACGACCGGTCGCACTGGCCATGGACTTGCCGAGCGACGTCTTGCCGACGCCTGGCGGCCCGACCAGGCAGAGGATCGGCCCCTTGAGCTTGTTCGTCCGGTTCTGGACCGCGAGATACTCAACGATGCGCTCTTTGACCTTCTCAAGGCCATAGTGTTCCGCGTCGAGGATGTCCTGCGCTTCGCCCAGGTCCTTCTTGACCTTGCCACGCACGCCCCAGGGGATCGACAACAACCAGTCGAGATAGTTGCGCACCACCGTTGCTTCGGCGGACATTGGGCTCATTTGACGGAGCTTCTTCAGCTCAGCCTGTGCCTTGTCTCGTGCCTCTTTCGACAGCCGTGTGTTGGCAATCTTCTCCTCGAACTCGGCGATATCGTCGCGCTCGTCGCCGTCGCCAAGCTCCTTCTGGATCGCCTTCATTTGCTCGTTGAGATAGTACTCGCGCTGCGTCTTCTCCATCTGACGCTTGACCCGCGAGCGGATCTTCTTCTCCACGTGCAGAACGGAGATCTCACTCTCCATCAGGCCATACACGCGCTCAAGCCGCTCTGAGATCGTTGTTGTCTCAAGGATGTCCTGCTTGTCGGAGATCTTGATGGCCAGGTGCGACGCAATCGTATCGGCCAGTTTCGAATAGTCATCGATTTGACCAATCGTCCCCAGCACTTCCGGTGAGATCTTCTTGTTCAGCTTGACGTAGTTCTCAAATTCCGAGACGGCCGAACGCGCCAACGCCTCGACCTCGTCTGCGGCACCCAGATCTTCAGGTACCCGTTCGATGTGCGCCTCAAAGTAAGATGCGTTGTCGGTGAACGACTTGATCTCTGCACGCGCGGTCCCCTCGACCAGCACCTTCACCGTGCCGTCGGGAAGCTTTAAAAGCTGCAGTACGGTTGCCAGCGTCCCAACGGTGTAAATCGCGTCGGGTTCCGGATCGTCGTCGCCAGCGTTCTTTTGTGCGGCCAAAAGGATGTGTTTGTCAGACCGCATTACTTCTTCGAGCGCGTTGATCGACTTCTCACGCCCGACGAACAGAGGAACGATCATGTACGGGAACACGACAATGTCGCGCAGTGGCAGGACCGGATAAAGTCCCTTGCCAACGACAGGTTCAATTGGCTGATCGCTCATGGCATCTCTCTCGGTCAATGCGCCTACAAGGCAGGCGCGCTGCGTTGAACAGCTGACAACCAACGCTTTTCAAGACCGTTCAAAGAACGGCCAGGAACGGCTTTACGTTGATCCGGCAAACTATGCCAGACGGTCGCGCTGTCTTCTATGTCGGCCCGTGGATAGATGTAAGTCGACCACAGACCGTGGCTCATGTGTCCTTAATGTAGAAACGCTTGAACAGCGTTCCAAGATGCGGGCCAATCGCCGCGCGTGTCGTTAACGCGCTGCAACCCGTGATCCACGCACAATGAGCCGACAGCTGAGGCAAACAGCCTATAAACACAGGCTGCTCTAGGCGCTCGTGCCTTGTTCCTCGGCCCGCTCGGAATAGATTTTCAACGGCCGTGCACCGCCTTCGACAACCTCAGGGCCGATGACAACTTCTTCAACACCCTTGAGGTTCGGCAGGTCGAACATCGTGTCGAGGAGAATACCTTCCATAATTGATCTGAGGCCACGCGCGCCCGTCTTGCGCTCAATAGCTTTGCGGGCAACGGCCTTCAGAGCATCATTTGGGAACGTCAAATTGACGTCCTCCATTTCAAACATGCGTTGATACTGCTTAACCAGCGCGTTCTTCGGCTCGCTTAGAATCTGGACGAGTGCTTCCTCATCGAGATCTTCGAGGGTCGCGATGACCGGCAGTCGGCCAATAAACTCCGGGATCAGGCCAAAGCGCAGCAGATCTTCCGGCTCGACACCGCGCAGGATTTCGCCAGTGCGACGCTCGTCAACACTGCTGACGTTCGCATTGAAGCCGATGGCGGTCCCTTTGCCGCGCCCGGAAATGATCTTATCGAGACCGGCAAATGCGCCGCCGACAATGAACAGGATGTTGGTCGTATCGACCTGGAGGAACTCCTGCTGCGGATGCTTGCGGCCGCCCTGTGGCGGCACGCTTGCAACCGTCCCTTCCATAATCTTCAGCAGTGCCTGCTGAACACCTTCACCCGACACATCGCGCGTGATCGACGGATTGTCGGACTTGCGGCTGATTTTGTCGACTTCGTCGATGTAGACGATGCCGCGCTGCGCCCGCTCGACGTTGTAATCCGCCGATTGGAGGAGCTTCAAAATGATGTTTTCGACGTCCTCGCCGACGTACCCGGCCTCGGTCAGCGTCGTTGCGTCGGCCATTGTGAAGGGCACATCGAGGATTCGGGCCAGCGTTTGTGCGAGGAGCGTTTTTCCACAGCCGGTCGGCCCGATCAGCAGGATGTTCGACTTTTGCAGTTCGACGTCGTTGTTCTTGGCTGCGTGATTGAGCCGCTTGTAGTGGTTGTGGACAGCAACCGACAGCACACGCTTGGCGTGCTCTTGGCCGATAACATACGAGTCGAGAACGGACTTGATCTCAGACGGGGCTGGCACACCGTCGCGCGATTTCACAAGCGTGCTCTTGTTCTCTTCACGGATGATGTCCATGCAGAGTTCGACGCACTCATCGCAAATGAACACCGTCGGGCCTGCAATCAGCTTGCGAACTTCATGCTGGCTCTTTCCGCAGAAGGAACAATACAGGGTGTTTTTTTCTTGGCTTGCCATACGGTGTGATCACCCCTCGCATATCCGGCGCCACGTCCGGTTTTTCCGGTGCCTTCGCCACCAGAGCGTTGCACGAAACGTACGCCTGGCAAGCGGCACTTTAGTCCTGGCGCCCAAGTTGAGCATGCTCTGCGCGATACGATCAAGAAAGTATTAATCGGATAGGTTGGGCCGTCTGCAAATCCGAACTTTCGTGAGCAAAATCGTAACGCTCGTGAGTCTAACTGGTCGGTTCAGTCTCTGTTTCGATTTCTTCCCGCCGGCTCAGAACCTTGTCGATCAACCCAAATTCCCGGGCCTCTTCTGCCGTCAGGAAGTAGTCACGATCAAGTGTCCGGTCGATGGTATCGTAGTCCTTACCGGTGTGTTTGACGTAAATTTCATTCAGCCTACGCTTCATTTTGATGATGTCCTCAGCGTGACGCTCGATATCCGAGGCCTGGCCTTGGAATCCTCCGGATGGCTGGTGCAGCATGACGCGCGCATTGTGAAGCGCAAATCGCATGCCAGGTGCACCCGCGGCAACAAGCAGCGAGCCCATCGAGGCCGCCTGGCCGATGCACAGCGTCGCTATCGCAGGCTTGATGAACTGCATCGTATCATAAATCGCCATACCACTGGTGACGACCCCGCCAGGAGAGTTGATGTACATCGCAATCTCCTTCTTCGGGTTATCGGCCTCCAGATAGAGCAGCTGCATGCAGATTGCGGCGGCGACTTCGTCATTGATCGGGCTGGACAAAAAGATAATGCGCTCTTTCAGCAGTTTTGACGGCAGCGTGTACTGCTCCCAGCCGCGATTGGTCTGTTCGACGACGATGGGCCAGAACGTGCTTCTCGTCAGTTCGATAGGATCGCGCATGTCTGATGTCCTCTTTCGGCGGCGTACATTGGTCCCGATCACTGCGTAGGACCCAAACACTGTTCGCAAGACCGTGGGTTGACGGTTCCGTGGGTTGATTATGTTCAAACGCAATCGACGTCGACGAGACGAACGCGCAACTCATCTGCCTCGCTAGGTCGCAAGTGGTGTTGGTCGACGGTCTGATTCCCAGCTATAGTACTGGATATGCGACGGCGACCAAGAGACGGCAAGGGCTCACGCCGTTTCATCACCAGCGATTACATCATCATCAGGCAAAGGTGCGGTCAGTTCCTCGACCGAAACGGTCTTTTCCGTCGGCTTTGCCAGTTCGACGATGTAATCGACAACCTTCTCCTCGAAGATGGGGGCACGTAGCTCCGCAACGGCGCCCGGCGTCTTTTCGAAGTACTCGTAGACCGCCTTTTCCTGTCCGGGATATTGCCGCGCCTGCTCGACGATTGCGCGCCGCAACTCCTCCTGACCAACCTTGATCTCAGCGCGTTCACCGATCTCGCCAAGCACCAGGCCCAGGCGCACCCGCCGCTCCGCCAGTTTGCGGTACTCCTCGCGCGCTTGCTCTTCAGTTTTGCCTTCATTTTCGAGCGTCTTGCCGCTCTGGGTGAGCTGCGCCTGCATTTGTTTCCAAATGCCTTCGAACTCGTTGTCGACCAGCGACGGCGGCAGTTCAAACGGATGGCGCGAGTCAAGTTCGTCCAACAGCGCCCGCTTCAATTTCGCGCGTGAGACCTGCTCGTATTCAGCTCCGATACGCTGTTCCAGCGCGCCGCGCAGGGCCTCGAGGCTTTCCGCGCCGAGCGTCTGAGCAAACTCGTCATTCAGCTCCACGTCTTCCGGCTGCGCGACCTCTTTCACGGTGACAGCGAAGTTCGCTGTCTTATCTTTGAGATCGTCAACCGGATAGGTGTCCGGGAAGGTCGCCGTCACGTCGCGTTGATCGCCCGGTTTGGCTGCGGCCAGACCATCTTCGAAGCCTGCAATGAAGTTGCCATCGCCGAGGACAATCGTCACGTCCTGTGCCGTGCCGCCCTCGAAGGCTTCACCGTCGATTGTTCCGACAAAGTCAATCGTCAGACGATCTCCGGTCTCGGCGGCGCGATCTTCAACGGCCGTATAGGTCTTGTTTTGCGCCGCAATCCCTGCCAGCGCCTCGTCGACCTTGTCTGAGCCGACTTCCGCGACGAGCTTTTCGAGCGAGATGGTCGAAAGATCCACAATTTCCAGGCTCGGCAAGACCTCGTAGGCCATGCTGAACGCCAGATCCGCCTTGCCGCTGATCACGGCTTCGATTTCGGCCTCGTCTTCCGAAAAATCAATCTGAGGCTGCATTGCGGGCCGTTCGTCGCGGTCGGTCAGAGCTTTGCGGCTGGTTTCTTCAACCGCTTCCTGCATGATCTCCACCATGATCGAGCGCCCGAAGACCTTGCGCAAATGCGCCGGCGGCACTTTTCCCTTGCGGAAGCCCTTGAGCTGAACGCGGCCCTTCATTTCGTCGATGCGGCGATCGCACCGTTCGCTCAGCTCCGTTGCCGGAAGAACGACTTTCAGTTCGCGCTTTAAACCGTCGGTGAGCGTTTCCGTCACTTCCATTGTCATCAACCCGGTTGTTCCAGTTCGAACTGGAGACGTGTCAAACCGCCAAAGAAGCTTGGCATCGTTCATAGATCTTGGTGCGGGCGGAGGGACTTGAACCCCCACGGCGTGAGCCACCAGAACCTAAATCTGGCGTGTCTACCAATTCCACCACGCCCGCAAAGTTGCAGGGTACCGGTTGCGCAGTGTGCCGGCCCTGCTGGCGGTGTCGGCAACGCCTCCACGACATGCGGCGCGCATGTTCGCCGCAGGCTCGTGCTCCGATACAATCCATCGAGCCGCGGGTATATCCGGCACGGCTACCGAGAATCAATGGATTTTCTTGACGCCGCTGGCCCAAAGTCTCTTTCGGGATCCCGCCGATTTCGCGAACACGCCCCCGAACGCGGCCCGATGGCCGGCATGGACCTGTGAGATGCACGACACTTTGCCAATGATTTCAGCGCGTTCACGCGTCCGAAAGTCGCAAAGAACGGGCAAGGGGCCGACCATGGGCCAGCCCCTTGCTTCAATTCATAGCGACATCAGGATGCGGGCATTTACTTACCCGGTGGCTGGTAAGAGGCATGTGTCGTGCCGAAGTGATAGCGGATACCAACCTTGAACTCGTGCCCCACGATCTCGTCGATTTTGACCGGCGGGTTGTAGTAGAAGGCATCGTCAACACTGGCCGATTGGATCCGACCGAAATCGAAGTAGCGATATCCGACGTCGAGGATCGCGCGATCGGATAGCTGGTAGGCCGTGCCGACCATCAGCGACCAGGCAAACGTCAGATCACTGTTGCCGCGGATGCGGTTCGTCAGGAACGGGTTCTGGGTGAAATAGACTTCAGACATGTCGTGGTATGCGACGCCGGCACCCACGCCGATGTAGGGCACAAACCGCCCGAATTTGCCGAGGTCGTAGTACAGGTTGAACATCAACGTGTACGTATCAATCGAGGTATGCAGCGGATCGTCCACGTCGGTTGCGTTGAACGTGAAGTCTTGCGGCTCACCCTTGATGTCCCGTTCGGACCGGAATCCAAGCACAAACTCACCGCGGAAGCCGCGCGAACCACGGCTGCAGCCGATGCCGACTTCGCCGAACCAGGAATCGTCCATCGCGACGTTGTCGACATCGTCGCCTTGATAGGTGTACGTGCGGACGCCGCCGACTTCCGTGATCGAATTCACTTCCCAGCTGACGTCCGGTTCTGCACTGACAGAATAGCCGACGTCTGCGCGGACATAACACGGCCCGGCAGCCGGCCGCGGTGGCGCGTAGCTGAAATCTTTGATGCTGCCACGAGTTGGGGGATACAGGTCAGCCGCCTGGACCGGTGCCGCGAAGCAGAGCGCAACGCCGGCGGAGGCTGCAAGGAAACTCAGCCGCAAAGTCGCAATCATAACAATCATCCTCGTTCGGCTGGTCGCCTACGCAAGCGCCTGACCAGCATGCGTTGAGGTTGATAATCTCCAGTTGCAGTTAATCCCGAGTAAATCCGTGCTCCAATTTGGTATAGCTCATGCGCAAACTCTCTCTTTCAAAGGCTACGCCGGTCGTTCTTGCCGCCGGCGCGCACGCCCTCTACGGTTCGCCAACCATGAGCCATGGGAGCGAGGATCGAGACCGTGTACACAGCTGAAACGATTGCGGCCGCCGTCGGCAAAACCCCCCTCATAAAGCTCCGTCGAGCATCGGAGGAAACGGGTGCGACGATCCTTGGCAAGGCGGAGTTCATGAATCCGGGGCAGTCGGTCAAGGACCGGGCCGCTCTGTCGATCATCAAGCATGCCGAACGGCAGGGCCAACTGCGACCCGGCGGCACAATCGTTGAAGGGACCGCCGGGAACACCGGCATCGGACTCACCGTGATTGGCGCCGCACTCGGCTACAAGACCGTTATCGTCATTCCGGAGACGCAGGCGGAGGAGAAAAAGGCCACGCTTCGCCTTCTGGGGGCCAAGCTCGTCGAAGTTCCGGCTGTGCCCTATCGCAACCCGAACAACTACGTGAAGTACTCGGCGCGGCTGGCAGATGCCTTGGCGTCGGAGGCCAACGGCGCGATCTGGGCCAACCAGTTCGACAACGTGGCCAACAGGCTCGCGCACGTTGAGACGACCTCTGCGGAGATCTGGGTTCAGACGGACGGTCAGGTCGACGGCTTTTGCTGTGCAGTCGGTTCCGGCGGCACATTGGCTGGCGTGAATTTCGGCCTCAAGGCCATGAACGCCAACGTAAAGACGGCGATTGCAGACCCGCCCGGGGCAGCGCTCTACAGTTACTATACAACCGGTGAGCTCAAGTCAGAGGGTTCATCGATCACGGAAGGTATCGGGCAGGGGCGGATCACGGCGAATTTGGAGGGTCTTTCGGTCGACCACGCCTATCAGATCCCGGATGCCGAGGCGGTCGACATTGTCTTCAAGCTCATGGAGGAAGAGGGCCTGTGCCTCGGCGCGTCGTCCGGCGTCAATATTGCCGGCGCCAAGCGGCTTGCGCGAGATCTTGGTCCGGGATCAACGGTTGTCACGATCCTCTGTGATTACGGCACGCGCTACGAATCGAAACTGTTCAATCCCGCATTCTTGCGGTCAAAGGGGCTGCCGGTGCCGGGCTGGCTGGAGAGCGAACGCGACGTGCCTCAGGTGTTTGAACCGGTCGAGGAGTCGTGATGACGGAAGCCGTTTTTCGTGACAACGCATACGAGCGCCAGTGCACGGCAAAGGTCGTCGCCATTAATGATCGCGGCGGTATCGTCCTTGATCGGACCGTCTTTTACGCAAGTTCCGGCGGACAGCCGGGCGATCAGGGCGCTCTGGCATTCACCGATACTGTGTGTCCGATTGCGACAACGGTATACGACGCCGATCGCACAACGATCGTTCACGTCCCGGCCGAAGGCGCGTCGCGTCCATCTGTTGGGGATACGGTTCAGGCCGAGTTGGACTGGGAACATCGCCACCAACTGATGCGGATTCACACGGCGCTGCACTTGCTCTGCAGCCTGGTGCCGTTTCCGGTGACGGGCGGCCAGATCGGCGCCGGTGAGGGGCGCTTGGACTTTGACATCGCCGATGCCAGCGCGATCGACAAAGACGACCTGACGGAAAAGTTGAACGCCTTGGTGGCCGCAGATCACCCGGTGGCGAGCCGCTGGATCACGGACGAAGAGCTGTCCGCAAATCCTGGTCTTGTTCGCACCATGAGCGTGAAGCCGCCGATGGGTTCGGGACGTGTCCGTCTGATCGCAATCGGTGCAGACGGTGCGGTCGATCTCCAGCCGTGCGGTGGCACACACGTTGATCGGACCGGCGAGATCGGTCCGTTGGCGGTGACCAAAATCGAAAAGAAGGGCAAGCAGAACCGTAGGATTCGCGTCGCATTTGCATAGGTATAGCCCGCAGGCGGTGCATGCGGGCCGGTTCCTGCCCGGCTTGAATTGATTTAGAACTCGTCACCTACGCGACGTCAGAGAATTGTTGACCAGAACACGTTGATCGGGAGATCGCCATGCCGAGCCTGCGCGGCCGTTTTATTGTTGAGACCCCCTGGCTCGCTGAGCATCTGGACGCACCGGATTTGGTTGTCGTCGACGGCTCTTTGCATTTGCCAACTACAGGGCGCAATGCACGCACCGAGTACGAGTCCGAGCATATTCCCGGCGCGCTGTTCTTCGACATCGAAGATATCGCCGATGACGACAATCCGTTGCCCCACATGCTGCCGTCGACAACCAAGTTCGCATCGAAGCTCAAGAAGATGGGCATCGGCGATGGAACCCGCGTTGTCGTGTACGACACACCGGGTCTCTACTCGGCCGCGCGCGTGTGGTGGATGTTGCGGGTCATGGGCCATGAGGATGTTGCCGTCCTGAACGGTGGTCTCAAGAAATGGAAAGCCGAGGGGCGCCCGGTCACGGATGAGCCAACGCCAAAGCGCACGGAAAAGCATTTCACTCCGCGGTTCAATGCAGCGCTCGTGCGCGACATTGACGACATGAAAGCGGCAGTTTCGAGCGGCACCGAGCAGATTGCCGATGCCCGCAGTCCTGGTCGTTTCCGGGGCGAGGAGGCGGAGCCGCGCGCGGGATTGCGGGCGGGCCACATGCCCGGTGCAGTTAATGTCCATTATGCGGCGCTATTGAACAACGACGGCACGTTGAAAAGCGAAGCGGACTTGCGTGCGGCGTTCGAGGCTGCAGGCGTCTCGCTGGCGCAGCCCATTGTGACGTCGTGCGGGTCAGGCGTCACGGCGGGTGTTCTGACGCTGGCGTTGGCCGTGCTCGGGCAAACCGACGTTGCCGTCTATGACGGTTCGTGGGTTGAGTGGGGGCACGAGGCGAGCGGCGGCGACGTCGTCACGGGCTCGTAATCTCGCGCCTGATGCGGTGCATAGGGTGAAAGGGCCGGTTACGTGGACGCGTGGATCAGTGGCGCCCCACCGCTTGATGCGCTTGCCGCGGCGCTCACGACGCTCATCGTGGCCGTCGATCCGGTGGGTCTGGCGCCGATCTTCGTCGGACTGACGGCAGGCTTCAGCGCAGCGACAAAGCGCAGCATCGCGCTGCGAGCGACAATCATTGCGTTCGTCGTGCTCGCCCTGTTTTCGTTGGTTGGCGAGCGCCTTCTGAGTGCACTCGGT
The DNA here is from genome assembly GCA_039039985.1 of Pseudomonadota bacterium. GTDB lineage: Bacteria > Pseudomonadota > Alphaproteobacteria > Rhizobiales > Hyphomicrobiaceae > JBCBWG01. The sequence continues at coordinate 18,723 of JBCCOV010000051.1, forward strand.
ATCGCACTGCCCGCGTTTCGAATTTCCGGCGGATTGCTTCTGTTCTACGTAGCATTCGAAATGGTTTTCGAGAGGCGGGAGGACCGCAAGCGAGAGACCGCAGAGCGCGCCGCGGACGAAGGCGATCATCACCGCATTGCGGCATTCCCTCTGGCCATTCCGCTGATGGCCGGGCCGGGGGCGGTGACGGCCTGCATTCTCCTGGCCGGCGAACTTGGCACCGAGCCGATTGGGCTCGCGGCTCTATTGGCCGTAATTGCCCTTGTTTGCGTCTCGTGTCTCTTATGCTTTCTCGCTGCCGGCACGATTAGCCGCCTTCTTGGCGATACGGGACGTATCGTCTTGACGCGGCTGCTTGGGATGATCCTCGCCGCGCTGGCCGTCCAGTTCGTCTCCGACGGCGTCCGCGGTTTGATTACGGGCACCTAAACACGGCTTTCACTGCGACGGTACGACGGACAACCAAGCGACGACATCATCGCCGCAAAGAGTCCTGGAAGCGTTGAGACCGGTACTGCAACCGGTCGCGAATATCGTTGCCGTTTTGCCGTCGCCGCGCGTCATTCCGGCGGTTGCGCTCGCGAATGCTCTGCTGTTGCCGGCGGATCCGCTCAATCGCTCGATCGCGTGCGGCGTCCTGCCGGCTCTTGTAACGATCCGCCCGATCGCGTGCGTCGGCGTGGTGCGGCGCACCGGCAGTGGCGCACACAAAGACTGCGATTGCCACTGCCGCAGATCGGCATAAAACCGATGCCACACCGCCGGACCTAGCCGGCTGCCGGTTCCGCTTTGACGCTGAGCTTCGCCAGCGCATCGGCCAGATGGGTGTCGTCGATGTTCTTGTCACCGTTGGCGACCCTGATGTTATGCGCCTCGCGCAGGACGTCTGCGTGTGTGTGTCCAACCGGCGGGTCGAACTTGTAAGACGCAAGCTCTAACAACTGGCCTAGTGGATCACGGAAATAGAGCGAATCCATGAACCCGCGGTCCACATCACCGGAACTTGCGAATCCACGCGCCTCCAACCGGCGTGCGGCCTGCGTATAAACCGCGCGCGACACAATGAAGGCGAGATGGTGCAGGTTTCCAATACCCGTCGGGTTGGGCCGTTGATCGATCGGCCAGTCTTCGCTGGTGAAGATCGTAATCAGGCGACCGTCACCGGGATCGAAGTAGAGGTGGTTCATGCTCTCATCGTCGAGGTTCGGCTGCTCGAACACCAACGGCATGCCGAGCACGCCCTGCCAGAAGTCAATCGAGGTCTGTCGATCGGCGCCCATCAAAGTGATGTGATGGACGCCTTGCGTTTGAACGATGGATTTCTCGGACATCACAGTCGCCCCTTGTTTGCTCTTGATCAGGCAAATTGGGGCTATTGCCGGCGTTGGAAAGTAGATCTGTGTTGACAGTCCGTCGTTCATGCAGCAACCGCGTCAGCGCTTCATCTCAGCGGCGCCGAGGTCCGGACCAACGGATGACGCGAGAGGGGCGGGGCCAAATCGGTTGTCGCCGCGCTCGCCTCTGACCAACCCGAGGTCAATGAGGTACACAATGCTGACTGCCACGGCAATCATGTGAGCCGTCTGTGAAGCTTTTGACCCAGCCGGGAACAGATATGCCGCGTATCCAGCGGCGTTTATGATGCCGTAGTAAAGTAAGAGCCAACCCCAGGACTTACCGCGGTCGTGAAGTCGCTTAAGCGGCACTGCAAAGTGAGTCCAGTAACAGAATACCACCACCGTCGCCAAAAAGATCAAAATGGCGATCGTGTTGTGGTGAAGCGGAGATACCGGATGCCCGATAACGAAGTATCCGGTATTCCCCATAATCACAACGAGGCAGATTTGAGCCGCGATGCCGATCCAGAACTCTTTGCGGCTAATCCGACCATGAAAGCTGAACAGCAAGACGCGCACGAGAAGATTGCTCTAGATATCATCCGTTGACGGATAAACAATCTACGGCGCTTTCTCATGTGTTCGCTATACCGTGTGGCGGAGAAACGATTTTAATCCCGCAGCAACTCGTTGATGCTCGTTTTGGACCGCGTGCGCTCGTCAACGGTTTTGACGATCACGGCGCAATAGAGACCGGGGCCGCCGTCTTTGCCCGGCAACGTGCCCGGAACAACGACCGAGAATGGCGGAACCTGGCCCATATGCACGGCGCCGGAGGCGCGATCGACGATCTTGGTCGACGCACCGATATAGACGCCCATCGACAGCACCGACCCTTCGCCAACAATCACGCCTTCTGCGACCTCGGACCGGGCACCGATGAAACAGTTGTCCTCGACAATAACCGGCTCTGCTTGAAGCGGCTCCAGAACCCCGCCGATGCCGGCGCCACCGGAGATATGGCAGTTCTTGCCGATCTGCGCGCAGGAGCCGACGGTTGCCCACGTGTCGACCATGGTGCCGCTGTCGACGTAGGCGCCGAGGTTCACAAACGACGGCATGAGGACCACGCCCGGCGCAATATACGCGGAGCGGCGGACAATGCAGTTCGGCACGGCACGAAAGCCGGCCGTCTGGAACTCAGCGGCGCCCCAGCCATCAAACTTCGACGCCACCTTGTCCCACCAGGTGGCGGCACCGGGGCCATGGGCAATCGTCGTCATATCGTTCAGCCGGAATGAGAGCAGGACGGCCTTCTTCAGCCATTGGTTGACGACCCAGCCGCCCTCGGCCTTCTGCGCCACACGCTCCTCGCCCGAGTCGAGCAGATTGAGCGCCTGATCCACGGCGTCGCGCTGCGCACCGGTCGTCGCAGGTGAGATCGTTTCCCGAGCATCCCAGGCGGTCTCGATCGCAGCTTGCAAGTCTTGGTGTGACATGGGGGGCGTCCTTGTTCGGTTTTGGATTTGGGATCACGTCTCGGGAGAGGAAGCTAGTTCTGCTCTGATGCAAGTGCAATCAGCGCCTCGCGCAGCGAATCCGGCGGCTGCTGCGACGTTCGCGCTTCCGGGTCGAAAAAGACGAGGATGCAAATGCCCGTTGCGACGCAAACATCGGTCTCGCCGACGAAGACACCATGCTGGAGGCGGAGTGACTTGCTGCCGACTGACACGACGGCACTGCCGATATCGACGGACCCCGGAAAGTTCAGTTCCTTGAGGTAATCGATCTCCAGGCGCGCCAAGACAATTTCCAGATCCGGGCCCGCGTATTCCTTCATCAACGGATAGATGAACGTCGTCCGGCCTTGCTCGAGAAATGTCGCCATTGCGGCGTTGTTCACGTGCCCGACAGGATCCTGATCGTTATAGCGGATCGTATGGGTAACCCAGTGTTGGAAGGCGGATCGCTGGGTGAGATCGGTCATTGCGGAAGCTCCACTCCCCGTAAGATGCAGTACGGCGCTCGCGGCATGCACAGGACCTTTGCAGCCTGTCAAGCGCGGTGATTGACAAATCCGACGGCGTGACACTGTGGCGTGTCGCCACCTCAGTCGATCGGCGTTGATCGATGCGCAGACTGAGACAGCGACGCACATAAACCAATCCCGGAGGTTATCCCCGCCCGCGGGGCGCACCGTAGTCTGTGTTTCGCCAACGCTCCATCAGCCGGAACACGGACCATGGATACAACACCGAACCTTGGGCTCCCGTATATTGCCGCCGCGCAGGCGCAAAAGCACGTCACCCACAACGAGGCGCTGCGCGCACTCGACATCGTTGTGCAGCTCTCTGTGGCAGACCGGGATCGGACAGTCCCGCCCGACGCACCGACCGAAGGTGTGCGGTACATCGTTGGGGCTGGCGCAGCGGACGCCTGGGTTGGTCGTGATCACAACGTCGCAGCCTATCAGGATGGTGCGTGGGCCTTCTTTGACCCGCAGCGCGGTTGGCTGGCATGGGTTGAGGATGAAGGGCGCGCGGTGGTCTGGGATGGCGCGCAGTGGTCGGACTTCGGCGGCGGCAGCGGCATCAGCGTGAACCCCACGCCGCTGGTCGGCATCAACGCGACGGCCGACAGCGTCAATCGATTGTCCGTCAATGCGCCGGCATCACTCTTCAATCACGAGGGGCAGGGCCATCAGCTCAAGCTGAACAAGGCCACGGCCGGCGATACGGCATCAGTGCTGTATCAAACCGGATTTTCCGGCCGTGCAGAATTCGGCCTCACGGGAGATGACGACTTCCACGTCAAAGTCTCACCTGACGGCAGCACGTGGCACGAGGCGCTGATTATCAATGGCAACACCGGCGCAGTTTCGTTTCCCAACACCTCAGGCAGCGCCGCATCGGCGTCGATCGCGGCGACATTTGCGCTCACGCTCGCTGGAACGGCGACGGGTAGCTATGTCGGTGCAACTGCGGTTGAGGTTGGTTATGCGGCCTACACGAGAATGGGGGAACTCTGCAGCTGTCGGTGTGCGTTTCGCCTCTCGGGCGTGACGGACAGCGAGCTTGCAGCTGGGTCGATCTTGGAGCTGGCGGGCCTACCATTTCCTGTCGACGATACGGCAGGCGGGGCCGCACAGGCCATATCGGGCATTGCCGCGCGCGCAGTTGGCGGCGTCGACAATACGCAGCTCGGCGGGTTCGCGATGAGCGAAAATAGGCTCCAGATCGTGGCATTCGCGGCCCCGTCGAACAACGCACGGAATAGCGACTGGCACTATCTGAACTTTACATACGCGCTGCGCCCGTAGTGCTGCGGCCGATCAATGCGCAACCGTGGCGGCTGGTCTATCCCGTCGGCGGCGCCGCGGGCTTTGTGCGGACTGCGACTGCAGTCCCGACCAGGGCTAGCGCCCAGCCGATGTGGAATGCCGTGAAGAAGTTCATGTGTTGCCCGAACGCGTTTGAGTAGGGCGCGACGGGCCAAAGCGCGACGAGCAGCAGCACCAGGGCCGTTAGCGAGAATGGTGGCGCGGCAGCCCGGACGTGCACGCAGCCGACGCGAACAAGGAGTGCGGCGGCGAACACAACAAACAGAACGAGACCGATCACGCCGGTTTCCGCTCCGATCTGCAAGTAGAGGTGATGCGGATGCGGATAACAAACAGAGATGCCCAGTGTCTCAAGGCGCTGCGCGTCATCGAAGGTCTGGCAATAGGCCTGGTAGTTGTGTGCGCCAATGCCCGCCAACGGATTTTGCAGCATCGTATTCCAACCACCGAGCCACGCCGGATAGTAGTCGCTTGATGGCAGCCATGGCAGCCGTTCCGTTAGCGCTTTCGTGAAACGCGCGAGAACGGCCGGATACAGCATAAGAACTGTAACAAGTCCAACGGATGCCGACGCCCCGACAAGTAGGAGCTGCCAAAACCTGCTGCCCAGTAAAACGATCAATGTAATCGCCAGAATGATCTTCAACGTCACCGCGATCTCGCCGGTCGACATTGCGGTTGCCAGCACCAGAAGCGTCGCCGGCAATGCCACCCAGCCCCACTGAAGTTCGGTCCGGAATTTCTGCAGCGCCATCAGCACGAGTGGCAGACCAATTCCCAGCACGTACCAACCGGGCTTGGGCGCTTGCGAGAATGTGCCGTACAGGCGCGCTGCGGTCGGGTCAGACAGGCGTTCGGCAAACAGGATCGCGATGGATGTCCCGCAACCGAAGAGCATCGCGATCATCATGCGACGGCGCCGGTGCTCGCACTGCCCCAGCCAGACCATCATCGCTGCTGCGAAAACCGGAAAGCGGATCCAAGGCAGCGCATTCTCGAGCCCGTCGGCAGGCCATTGCGACAGGCTCGACACCAGAGCGGCCCAAGCCCAGAATGCGATCGCAGCTTGAAACCAGATCGTCCGCGCCCAGGACCAGTCGGACCGGATAGAGGACTCGACAAGGAAAATGATGGCAAGTGACGACAGCCAGATGTCCGAGGGTCCGTGTCCAAGCAGCGCAAGCAGTGGCCCTGCCGCCAGCCAGACCTCAAAGCCAACACGCGGCCAGCTGGCGCTCGCGAGGTCGTGGGGTCCGCCACGAAAGAAGGACTCAGCAGCTTCGGTCCGAGCGTTCACTCCGATACCCTCTTAGACTTGGACGCGCGCGTCACGGTGTGCGTTTCGCCATATCAATTCCAACGTCTGATCTGTCAGGCCGGCGCCGTCCGTTTGAGTGCGACGATGTTATTTGTCACTGCATTTTGGTTGCCGGTATGCGGGTTGATGGCTTGGTCCAGGTATTTGAAGGATCGCGATTTATCCCCGGCCATTACGGACGTCTCAAGCTGCCGAACAAGCTCAAACACCGTCCCGGATGTGTCGGCGGACGACGCTGCAATGCGCACGCCACTCAAACCAGTGCCGATTTGGGGCTCGTTATCGCAAAACAGCTCTTCGTAGAGTTTTTCGCCAGGGCGTAGGCCGGTATAAACAATGTCGATGTCAATACCGGGTTTCAGGCCGCTGAGGACAATCATGCGTTTCGCCAAACTCAAAATCTTGACCGGTTCCCCCATGTCCAAAACATGGATGTGTCCGCGGTAGCGATCCGTTTCGAGCGCAACGCGCGTTGCGTGCAAAACGAGTTGAGACGCCTCCGGAATGGTCATGAAGTAGCGGGTCATGTCCGGGTGGGTGACCGTTACGGGCCCGCCGGCGCGGATCTGTTCCTCGAAGAGTGGGACGACCGAGCCGTTCGAGCCCAGA
>JBCCOV010000052.1:0-25282 GCA_039039985.1 Pseudomonadota bacterium
AGCCATACTGCGCACCATCCGGGCGCGCAGGTCTGCTGATGTTGCTTTTCCCATGGGCCACCTCCGTGCCCCAATGAGAATCACTGTTCGCGACAAATGTGAATCACCTCAACGATTCATATTTGTCGCCCGACGCTCTAGCCTGCTGCTCAGACCAAGGCAATCAGTCTACAGGGGCCGCCAGTGCCGCCCTTGTGCTTAGGTGCACCGACGACCAAGGTGGCGCCGCTTGGCGGCAACTGATCGAGATTGGCCATGTTCTCGACCGCCCAGCGGTTCGTCGGCAGCCACGTGTAGTGGGTGATGAAATCCGGCGACAAGCCATAGTCGATCGACAACGTGTCAACACCGAGCCCGGCGACCTTGGCCTCTTCCAACAGCATTTTTGCGGCTTCGACGTGGAAGGCCGGAAAGTGCATCTTGCCCTTGTCATCGGCGTTACGAAACTTCGCAGACCCCATGCGCTTCTGCCACCCTGCATTTTGTGCGACGCAAGCGCCCTCGGGTATCGGCCCGTGCTTGGCAATCCAGGCTTTCAGATCTTCGGGCGTGACTTGCGCGTCCGGATTTGCGTCCGCTTTCTCCTTGATATCGACAACGACCAGAGGGCAGACCAGACTCTCAACCGGCACTTCGTCGATCGACGTGCCGCCATCAGTAAAGTGAAGCGGGGCGTCGATATGGGTGCCGGTATGCTCGTTCACCCGCAGCATTTTCAGATTGAACTTGTTCTTGGCATAGGTGAACACGTCCTCATCAAAGAACTGCTGCTTGCCGAAGTAGGTCGGAAAATCGTGCGTCAGGGTGTAAGTGAGGTCGACCGCGCGGCTGGCGGCTTTTGCAAGTACTGGCCTGGACGACAAGGCCGCCGAGGCTACGATCGCCGCACCTGCGGCGGCAGACCCGCGGAACAGTTCGCGGCGGCTGAGCGCTTTTCCCTTCACATATTCCATGATGACTGGATGGCACATCTTTGTCTCCTAGGGTTGAGATATCAGGTTGATGGACCACGGGCGCTGAGAACATGTTGGATGGGTTCTCCGATGTCTTTCCCGCCTGGATCAGAATGCATGAACGTGCCGTCGAAGACAAAGCGTGTGAAGCCGGCCAAGAGCCAAACAAGGCATACCGGGACCCGAGTGCCGTCCATTTGAGGCTGATTGCCAAAGAGGACCTGATCCGCTCGGGCTCGTCCAAACGGACCGCGTCGCAGAACCCAACAGATGAGCTCTGTTGAATCAAAATGTGTTCCGTGATGAGTCCGTCATCGATTTGCCTATCTCGACTTGGTTTCAGACACTCAGAGACGCTAATTGTTTCGGCCGGCTCTCAAAGCTGAAGGGTATCGCGACATGATCCGTGGTGTCAGGAAACTGCTATTGGCTCTTTTGTCCTTGATAGCTGGATTCAGCTCAATCGAGCAGGTGTCCATGGCGCAACGACCTCCGAGTGTCACCGAGTACGTGGCCCACGTAAAGAACGCACGGATTGTGCCTGCCGGCGGTCTTGTCCTTGACGGCTACAGACTAACTTGTGGACGGCGCCCAACAGTCCTTGACCCTGGCTTGGATGATTACGGTGCAGCCTTCCCCGGCTTTGTAATCCTCAATCCCAACCTAATTGCCCGCGTGCCCACCGCCGTCAAACTTTGGATCTATTCGCACGAATGCGGCCATCAGTTCCGCGGGCCCGACGAAGAAGTTGCCGACTGTTTTGCAGTCCAGAGAGGTCGTCGCCAAGGTTGGCTGACGACTGAGGGGATGGACAAGATCTGCAAGTTCATTACCCCTGCGCGGGCATCTAGCATGCATTTGCCTGGTCCCGAACGATGCAAGCTGATGCGCAGGTGCTACGCTGAGAAGAAGGTCTATTGATCAGCTTCTCACATGGCGTCTCTTGATCGCCAATCATCACCTTGTATTGCCGCGTTTTGACGGACCGATTTGCCTGTTCGAAACTTCTGACCGCGCCAGCTCGATGAATTGCGTTCTATAGAGGCTGAGCTCGAGCAATTGTGACAGTGTTCTCGGCGCATGGTCTGTGGGTCTATGGCTCACGAGGGAGATCGGCACCATTGAACAAGGTGGCTGGTATCGTCAGGGAGCCGAGAGGACGCTGGGGCACAACTGCAGATCCTGCCAACATGAGACTTGCAGCAATCAACCAGCTGCCAAGAATGCGGCCGCCGACGCTGAGCCAGGCACTGCTGCCAAACTGCTGTACGGTGCCAGCGAGTGCGATTGATGCGATGACAACAATTATGCCGCCAAGCCCTCCGGCCGATGAAAACCAGCCAGAGTAATCGTCCCCAGGGCTTTCCAATGCGATGGACAGGCTGAGCCCAAAGCCACAGATTGCGCAAACCAACGGAACGAGCCATCGCCGTGCGCGGGGCGGCAGGAGAAGAGCACATCCGGCGGCAACGCCTGTGGTCGTGGCGAGTACAGGATACCTCACGAGGAGAACGGCCAACTGTTGATCAGACAAGACAGTAGGCTCTGCCCATCGGAGGCCGAGCCAAAGCGTTGCGGCGAGAACCACAAGACTAGGGAAAAGCACGGCTGGGCGTTCGCTAGAAAGGATGCAACCACAGGCAATCAACGGAAGGAGAAGACTGTACTTCAAGACTGGCAACAGCAATCCATGCCTGACGTAACTTGCGACGTCTTCCGGAACCCAAAGGCGCATAATAATCACGCTGCCGGTTACGATGATCGCAGCTGCAAGAATGATTGCGTCGCGGGTGTGTTGTGAGGCGTTCACAGGAGTTGCGGGACGGATATGAAGAATAAGCCTGTCACGGCGATTGCTGCACCGAGCGCCCGTGAAAGCTGTCCCTTCCAAGGCCGCTCAAGTAGCAGCCCAATGCCAATGCCGATGATGTGAATGAGGCCGGTCGCGACAACGAAGCCGTTCGCGTAGGATGCGGGATCGACGGCCTGCGGAAGCTCGACGCCATGGGCATAGCCGTGGAAGATTGCGAAAACTGCGATCAATAACAGCGCCGCCCAATCCGGTGCTTTCCATGCGAATGCAATCACCAAGCCTAGGACAAACACCGAGCAGGCGATGCCGAGCTCAACGTAGGGCAAGTCAAACCCGCTCATTCCTAGAATTCCGCCTACCGCCATTATGAGCGGGAATGTGACCGGCAACGTCCAAACGTTACGCCCGCCCATCTGCGCGCCCCAGATCCCCACGGCGAGCATGGCAAGCAGGTGATCGATACCGACAATGGGATGCCTAAAGCCGCTCTGAAATCCGCCAAGCGGACCACCTTGCAGATGAGCGTATGCCGTATCCGGCGCAAACGAGGCGAACGCAAAAACTGACAGCAACAAGCCAGATGTGGCCGTGCGGGACATGCCCGGGACCTCTAACACTCTCATCCGTAGAGCTGTCCTCTTCTGCAGGCTCTGTGCGCCATGAAGCACGCAATCATCTATTGCTGCAGTCGGTTGGCCCAACGCCACGACCCGCAGAACTAGTGCGTCTTGCGGTATGTTATAACATAACATATTACTGGACCAGTGGACGACGTTTCCGGCCTTTATTGGGCGTGCGTTGGCACATGGGCGCATCCCACGCGTGGTACACCGCCGGTCGACCTACTTCTCTTTTCTGTTGACGGGCACAAGCGCAGTCGATCGCCGCGTGTCGGCTTTGCAAATTGCGTCTGCCGGCGCTCAGCAACTCTGTGCTGCGCTTAGAGCATGTCAGGCTTCGATGGAGCCATCCCACACACCATCTTCGATCCCACTTGGTCGGTCACCCAACGAGACGATTTCATGAGTCGCCTAACAGCATCGACTGTGTCCGATGTCGTTGACCCCAGAATGCCGAACTCGGAAACATCCGAGCTCGGGGAGAAAGTGTGGGCCGGCAAAGCGATTCCGCCTATGGCGGAAATGATCCAGGCTTTCGAGGATCAGTTGCGTCTTCGGCCGCTTACGGCGCGATCTGAACTCCAGCCTGGCGAGGCTCGAACAAGCCAAGACCATCCTTTCAGAGGCCAACCAACCCAACACATCAAGCGGTTATTCGAGCATGCCCAACTGCGTCTGCGCGGCAAGAGCCTTCCGATTGATCTTACCGGAGACCGTAAGCGGCATTTTGGCAATGAATCGCACGTCTTTCGGGACGTAATAGACCGGCCGCGTTGCCGCAACACCTGCCTTCAATCGCTCCGCTTCAGCTGTGCTTGGGGTCTCAGCTACGACGTAGGCAACGAGGATCTTGTTGCCAGCATTTTCCTCGGCAACCACCACGACATCCTCGACTCCATCTTGTTCGCGGATCGCTGTCTCGATTTCGCCGAGTTCTATGCGCACGCCGTTAACCTTCACCTGAAAGTCATTGCGGCCCAAGTAAATGATCTGGCCATCCGGTCGGAAGAAGGCGAGGTCGCCGGTGCGGTAGAGGCGCTCGTGCTGAGCGTCTTCTACTGGACAAGGAATGAATTTCTCCGCAGTCAGGTCTTCGCGCGCCCAGTACCCCCGCGCGAGTTGGACGCCGCCGATATGCAATTCCCCCGGAACGCCGACTGGAACCGGCTGGTCAAATTCGTCCAACACGTAGAGCCCGGTATTGCTGACGGGGCGCCCGATCGGGATGGTGTTGTCAGCCGGATCGCGCGGACAGGCGAAGTAGCTGACATCAACCGCCGCCTCCGTCGGACCGTACAAGTTATGCACTTCGGCAGTGCCGTTCGCCTTCTCGTAGAACGAGGTGACGAGGTCGAATCCTAAAGCTTCGCCGGAGCAGAACAGCTTCTTGATCGGCAGTTGCTCCAATGCCGGCGCTATCAGGAACATCCGCATAACGGATGGAACAAAATGCAAGTGCGTCACGCCGGCGTCACGGATAAGCCGGTAAAGATAGCTGATTGCGGTATGACCTCCGGGTTCCGCGACCACCAGTGTTGAGCCGACGGAGAAGGACCAAAGGAATTCCCACACGGATACGTCGAAGGTGTAGGGAGTTTTCTGCAGCACACGATCTTCCGGTGACAGCCCGTACTCTTCGTGCATCCAGACGACACGATTGTGTATGGCGCCATGTTCGACGACCACGCCCTTGGGTTTGCCGGTCGATCCTGACGTATAAATCATGTACGCGAGATCATTCTCACCAATTGCGAGACCAAGATCACCGTCATCGACGGCTGGATCACCTTCACAGCCCTCAGACAGCACGATGACGTCTGTCGCCTCGGTATCGATGCGATCTCGGATATGGGCCTGCGTGAGCAGCACCTTGGGTCGGCAATCGTCGACAATCTCATTAATGCGACTAACCGGGTCGTCGACATTTAGCGGCACATAGGCACCACCTGCCTTGAGTGTCGCCCAAAGTCCGATCACCATTTCAAGGCTGCGGTCCATACACAGGCAGACAAACTGGTCCTTTCCAACGCCCTTCGACCGCAGCAAACGCGCTAGGCGATTAACGCGACTGTTGAAGTCTGCAAAGCTCAGCTCGGTATCCATGTAGATCAGCGCGGGGTGATCAGGAGCGCTCGATGCCGCTTGCTCCATCATCGCAATAAGGCCGCCGTCATAGCTGTAAAACTTGTCGGTTGCATTCCAATCCTGAACAACCAACTTCCGCTCGCGCGCCGACATGATGGGCTGACGGACAAGCAGCATGTTCGGATCGGTGACGACACCTTGTGCCAGAGCGACCATCCGTTCCGTAATCAGTGATGTTGCTTCTGGCTGAACATTATTGGCATGCCATAAGCTGATTTCACCATCGTCATGGCAATGCAGGTGCAATTGGGAGCCGGCATGCGGAACGGCGTTTGAACCGACGGTCACTGTGAGCGAGGTAAGCGCCGCCGGATCGGCGACGCCGCACGGCTCATGGCTGCTTACGGCGCGCAGCAGAGCTCGCAAGACTTTACCGAGAGCATCCTCGAACCGGTCTTCTGGGGCGAGCGCAATGGAGCACGGCGTGAAGCTGGCCGTTCTGGTGGCCAATCCGGACAGCTGTAACGGAAAGACCGCTTCATTCGTTTCCGACATGCGGGCGGCGTAAATCGCGAAGACAGTGAGCGCCAAATCACGCCGTAAAACATCCGGAAACTGCCCCGCAAGCTTATCGATGATCTCGGCCCAGGCCGGAGTCGCGCATGCTGCGGTCATACCGATCGAGGCTGTGTTCCGCGTGTAGAGTGTGATATCCGGTAGGTGCGTATACTCAATGGAAAGCACCGACGGCGACACAGATTCCTCTGCGGATCGAACAGAGTCCATATTTCATTTCCCCGCTTTGAAGTCGACCACCATCCGGCATTCGGAGATACTTTAGCCAACCCACCAATTCGCATTTTCTGCACCAAGACTCTGTCAGAAAATATATAGGAAACAATTGACCCGTATGATTTACAGATCGTGCGCTCAACCGATAAAATTGAAACTCCCAATGCCCGATGGTTGCGACCCATCGGCGAAGGAGAATTCTGTCCGGCGCCCTGTGGCCGAGATGCCGGACTGAGTAGCGCCCTCTATGTACCAAAGACGTGAATGTCCGCGTGCATCAACTGCGGAGAGCAACTGTTGCCATGTCGGAACATTCACCGCGTCCGAATTACGCCTGAGTGGCACCGGGCACCTGCAGCATTGCGCTTCCGATATGCCCCTGTAGCGCGACATGGCACCAAGATGAACGCGGGTCCGGAAATGGACACGTTGAGGCTAAGCGGTTTATGCGAATGCGCGCGAGCGCCCACGACAACTTCAAGCAGGTCCACCTCATTGATTGTTGTTGCGCTGGGGGACAGCGATGCTTAGCCTCTTCGTGCCAGAAAAACATCCGGCCAATCTGAGCCCCTGACCAGTGCGAGTGGCGTTGGCACGTAGCATCTCCAGGACCAACCGGACCATCACTCTCGCGGACATGGAACGGGGAATAATCCAGGAGGAAACGCCATGCAGGATCTCTCAATTTCCCGGCGTCATGCATTGTTAGGTACCGCCGCTTTAGCAGGGGCATCGACTGTTGGACTGAGCGGTGGACCAGCGCTCGCCAAAGCACCGATGGCCACGGATCAAGTTCCATACTTCTACCGTTTCAAGCACGGCGACATGCAAGGCACGGTAATTTCAGACGGCAGGTTGCCCTTGGGCGAACCCTCGTCGAGCTTCCTCGGCACCACCAAGGAGGAAGTCGGGGGAATGCTCACCAGCAACTTCCTTGATCCGACCAATGTCGTTCTGGAGCAGAATATTCTTGTTTTGAACACGGGCCAGAAGCTTGTCCTCTTTGACACAGGCATGGGCCAATCGACGATGTTCGGTCCGACAACGGGAAAGATGATGAGCAACCTCAAGGTTGCTGGCATCGACCCCGCAGCCATCGACGCAGTCGTGTGCAGTCATGGGCACTGTGACCATGTCTGGGGTATCATGACCGACGATGGCAAACGCAACTTCCCCAACGCGCAGATCTACATCTCACAGACGGACTTCGACTTCTGGACGGACGAAGCCAAGTTATCGATGAAAGAACCGGGCTACATGAAACCGTTCGTGGAAGGCGCCCGTAAGAATTTACTGCCAAACCGAGATCGTATCGTCTTCGTCAAAGACGGTGAAGAGTTTCTGCCTGGCATCCAGGCGATGGCCGCTCCAGGACACACGCTGGGTCACACGGCCTTCGTTCTTACCTCTGCTGGCAAGACCATGTTCGCCATCGGCGACACGACCCACCATCACGTTCTTTTGCTCGAAAAGCCGCTGCTGGAATTCGCGTATGACACTGACCCGAAGATGTCAGCGAAGACACGCTATAAGATATTGGACATGCTCGCGACCCAGCGCATCCCAATGATTGCCTATCACTTCCCATGGCCCGGCATTGGTCATGTCGCCAAGCGCGGCGAAGGCTTCCAGTATTACCCGGCTCCTATGGTGATGCAGGACATGCCTCCCAAAAAGGAGTAAGCTAACAACTGATAAAACTTGAGTTCTCTTGAAGCCCAGAAGGTCCAGTGGTGGGTCTTCTGGACTGGGCGGGCTACGGCCAACATCGTCGAGTTGTCGGAGACGTGGCAACTGAGCCTCCCTCAACGACAGAACCGGCAGATCGTAGCGACACTCTCCCGCTGAGCCGGAATGATCAAAGACATGGCTCCATGCGATCTCAACAGGCAATAGCAACGCAGCCAGGTTAGCAGTTCCCAACGCCTATGCGGCCAGGCTGGGTCGCTTTCCGAACACGGCGACACGTGTGCGTCACGCGGCAACGGCGTTGCAGGAGCTAAGGTCTCTTAGATTTGGCTGGAAGAATCACTCCACACTCAGTCTTCCTAACCGCCCAAGTTGCGTCGAACCGGTGTGGGCCGGCGATGTGTGTCCATCTATGGCGGAAATGATCTCAGTGACCCGTTTGTTAGGCCTTCGATACGGTGTTAACGTGCCGCAACGAGAATGCTCATTGTGGTTGAACGGGCGGTCGGCACGGCGCTGCGCCGTCAAATCACCACGACAACGGTTGACGTCTACCGCCATGAAAGGGACCGGCCATGACGCCGCTGCGCACATATGACGACTGGAAGCACTGCATCGTCGAGCTGTGCCAAATCCCACTGACGCAAGCCTATGTGGCCCAGCGCCTCGACGAGTTGCGCGATGAAGGCAATCACAACACACAGAAGTTCGTGAGCAGCTGGGGTGACAAACACCGCAAGCAGGTCATCGCATGGTTTGAACAGGCGCAAACCGAGCTGGACGGGAGCCGCGGATAGCGGTCGCCAACGACATCGGATGTTTCCAATGTCGTTGGCGCAAGAATGCTGAACTCGGAAACATCCGAATCCAAGTATGGGGTGTGAGTTCAGGTGGCGTAAGTTCAGGGTGGGCGTGTGGGCCGGTTCGAGCTGAGCTCAACTGACTCTCAGTCAACACTTACTCTCAATCAACCCGGCGCGGCCAGCGCCGGGCGCTCTCAACGGATCGCAGGCCCTCAAGCTTGAACGATTTTCCCGGGAAGTGAATTGACCGTCATCGTGTCTTTCTCTCGGAAATGGACAACTGAGCGGATCGACTCGCCTGCCTTCAACAGATCGAACGCCGTGTTGATCTGGTCATGCGTCATGTGATGGGTGATGTAGGGGTCGATATCGAACTCACCGCGCAGCCACTCATCCACCATGCCCGGCAACTCGCTCCGGCCCTTCACACCGCCAAAGGCGGTGCCGCGCCAAACCCGACCGGTCACAAGCTGGAACGGACGGGTCGCTATCTCTTGACCGGCACCGGCCACACCGATCACGGTGCATTCGCCCCACCCCTTGTGGCAGGCCTCCAGCGCTGACCGCATCAGTTCAACGTTGCCAACCGCCTCAAACGTATAGTCCAGTCCGCCATTCGTCATTTCAACCAGCACGTCTTGGATCGGCGCCGCGTGGTCCTTCGGATTTATGCATTCCGTCGCGCCCAGCGCTTTCGCAAGCGGGAACTTTGAGGGGTTGATATCGATCCCGATGATGCGCGACGCACCATTGAGCACAGCACCTTGAATAACCGCCATTCCTACCGCGCCGAGACCGAAAACAGCGACACTTGCTCCCGCCTCCACCTTGGCTGTGTTCCTCACGGCTCCGATGCCGGTCGGCACAGCGCAACCCATAACCGAGGCCTTTGACAGCGGCGCGTCCTTTGAGATCTTTGCCACCGAGATCTCCGGCAGCACAGTGTACTCACTGAAGGTGCTGGTTCCCATATAGTGTAAGATCTGCTTGCCCTTGTAAGAGAAGCGCGACGTGCCATCAGGCATAACCCCCGCACCTTGCGTCTTACGGATGGTTTGGCAGAGATTTGTCTTGCCCGACTTGATATAGGGGCATTCTGGGTCTTCAGGCACGTAAAGCGGAATCACGTGATCGCCCGGCGCTACAGACGTCACGCCCTTGCCGACATCCTCGACGACCCCGCAGGCCTCGTGGCCCAGGATGCACGGGAAAAGCCCCTCAGGGTCTTCTCCGGACAACGTAAACACGTCCGTGTGACAAAGGCTGGTTGTCACGATACGCACCAAAACCTCGCCGTCCTTCGGACCTTCCAGATCGATTTCCTCAATCTCGAGGGGACGGTTCGGTTCCCAAGCAATTGCTGCGCGTGTCTTCATGTGAATTTTCCTCTCGAGTCTTCGTCAATGGACAATGCGATCAGCTTTGGCCTCGGTTCCGAGACACATCGGCATCGACGACCGAGGCGCCATTCGAGCCAGTCAGAAAGCCGTCTTCATGGCTTCAAGCAACAAGCTTTTCGGAATGATGACCGCTGCCTCTCCGTCACCGATGTGTCGTTTCACCTCGTCTGAAGAAACCGACGGATCGCCAATCTTGCCGACCACCACGACGCTCTGACCATCGGCAGACTCCATGATGGTCGGACAATTGTCACAACACGGGTCGCATAGCTTTGCGAGGATACGAAACTGATCCGCTGACATAAGATAATCCCTCTATTTTCGCACGCCTTGATACTGACGTACACCGCATCGCGTAGACCATACCCTGAGGACTGCCGTTGCTCTACTCCGCAATTTGGTGTCCGCCGATTGCGGACGTCGGCCAACTTCGTTTTCGTCGGGAGTTTTCGTTCCGTACTGCTTTGGATCTCTGCGCGGGGCAGGAGCGGACATGGTCCACAGTCGCAGTCGTGTGAGCGCACTATTGGCTCATCAGCAGGCGCGGCGATCGGCCGATCATGTTCTGCTGCCGCGACATCGCTTGTTGATACTTGTTGTCCGCAAGCCTACGCCTTACGGCGTGCTGGATATGGCAACCCCGAGATCAACAACGCACATGCGCCTGATCTGCGACGGCGCAGACGACGAATCCAAACGTCCCCAGCGTAGATGACCATCAGGCCTCGCCGACGAGAGCAGGTCCGGTCGGCACATGTTCCCAGTGCCGCCGATGGTCTTTGCGTCGCCTTGGCCGTCTCGTGCAGCGCCGCCGTAGAGAAACCATCGGATGCAGCGGCCCACGCGATGGCAATGATCGTTGCGACACATCACATGTTGGCCACCGTGACGACGCAGGCTTAGGTGCCTGCTGCACGTGTCTTGAAGCCAAACGTGTCCAGCGCCTCATCTCGTGGACTGCTTCGACCCACGTCGCACCGATCCTGCCAATGGCAGCATTGTTGATCCGCGGAAAATTTATAGGAGATCATGCGTGTCTAAAACAGTCGTCGTTGTCGGCTCGGGAAATGCTGCGATGTGCGCCGGGATCGCAGCCTTGGAAGCCGGTGCGAGTGTATTGATGCTCGAAAAGGCTGCCCCAGACTTGGCGGGTGGCAATACGAAATACACAGCCGGAGCAATGCGCTTCGCTTATGACAGCTTTGAGCAGCTCATGCCGCTCCTGGCCAATCCCGATGATCCGAGGCTCCCGCGGACCGATTTCGGCAGCTATCAACGCTCGAAGTTCGCCTCCGATCTCCTCAGCTTTAATGACGGTCAGCCGTTGTCGCCGGAACAAGAGGTGCTCGTCGCCACGTCCTACGATGCTGTCCGATGGCTTGCCGGGCACGGCGTGACTTACGAGCCGATTTATGGGCGGCAGAGTTTTGAGAAGGACGGAAGATTCGTTTTCTGGGGCGGCTTGACTTTGGCAGCGGCAAATGAAGGCGTTGGTCTGTTCGATATGGAGCGCGCGGCATTCGAACGCCTGGGGGGCACCATTCGATACGAGGCCGGCGTTACAAGCTTGATGGTGGATCACGGCCGCGTCGTCGGCGTTCGCGTCCATGACGAGGAGATTGCGGCGGACGCCGTCGTCCTCGCGAGTGGCGGGTTTGAGGCAAGCGAAACCATGCGGTCGGAATTGATCGGACCAGAGTGGTCAGTCGCAAAAGTGCGCGGCACGCCGCATAACACCGGCGACGGGCTTCGGTTCGCCTGGGAACTGGGCGCACAGAAGTATGGCAGCTATCTAGGCTGTCACGCGACGCCCATGGACCTATACATGAAGAATTTCGGCAACCTCGAACTTCCACCGGGTGAACGCAAGAAGTATCGCAAAATCTGTTATTTTCTTGGTATAATGCTAAACGCGCGCGGGGAACGATTTGTCGACGAAGGGATCAATTTCCGAAATTATACGTACGCGCAGTTTGGCCGGGCCGTACTAGAGCAGCCGGAACATTATGCCTGGCAAGTTTTCGACTCCAAAGTTTTCGATCTGCTCTATGACGAGTACTTTTTCGACGATGCGCATTTCGTGGAAGCGGCCACAGTCGAAGAACTCATTGAAAAACTTGACGGCGTCGACAAAGGTTCTGCGCTCGGTACAATACGTGAGTTCAATGCTGCGGTAGATGACACCGTAACATTTGACCCAACAGAATTGGATGGCAAGGCGACACGCGGGCTCACGCTGGCCAAAAGCAACTGGGCGCAAAAGATCGATAGGCCGCCCTTCAGAGCGTATCCCGTCACTGGCGGTATCACGTTCACATACGGAGGACTGAAGGTAGACGAGCACGGGCATGTCTTGCGCGACGACGACACTGCGATTGACGGCTTGTTTGCCTGCGGGGAGCTGGTCGGCGGGGTGTTCTTCGGTGGGTATCCGGGCGGATCGGGCTTGACGTCCGGCGCGGTCTTCGGGCGGCGAGCAGGGGCCGGCGCTGCGCGTCAATAGCATGACATGTCAGCCCGACCTGAAGATCGTGATTAAAACGTTCTGCTACAATCTCGTTCGGTCTCGGGTTCGTCGGGTGATGCAGTTGGTGATGCAGTTGCAATGCCCAGGCCAACGGAGGCGCAATGCCGGGGCCAACGCAGTTGCCAAGAGAGGCGGTGCGTCTTGGGCAACCCGCTTTGATTAACGGTGGGCAGCTTCTGGGCTGGCCTGCCGTGTACCGAATGAGACGGACGTCCGTGCGCATCTGACACCGCTACAGAGCCGGAGCACGATCTATCGCAGGACGTCAACGGTTTGCGCATCAGCCGCATCCTATCGCCATGCATCACGTTCAATCGAACGGTTTGCACATTCACTATATCTCGCCAAACTGACTAGCAGCATGCTGACCATAATTTCAGTCAATCGCTTTATCGCGACGATTGACGACGTGGCCGCGCGAGACTGTGGGATCGCTCCGGTTCAATCCGAAAGACCCTAGTCCCGCACATGGTCACATGCTAAAAGTATACTTTCCAAGTCAACAATAATGTTGCGATCGTCACCCTACGCGCAGAAACCAATACACTCATCGCTCTGAAGGACCACACCTTTGGGAGACCTAGCCCGCAGCGCACTTTATGACACCGAACGCGGCTCTGACAGCTGCGGGGTCGGTTTCATCGTGCGCAAGGACGTGAAACAGGCGCATGAACTTCTGCGCCTTGTCGACGAAGCACTGTGTGCGGTTCCTCATCGTGGTGGCATGTCTTCTCAGGGCATTGGTGATGGTGCTGGCGTCGCCATCGATCTATCGGTCGCCCTGTATCGCAAGCTGACAGGGCTCGGTGGTTTGGAGGCGCGACGCTTCGGCGTTCTGAATTACTTTCTGCCAACTGATAACGATCGGCACAATCAAGCTGAAGATGTCGTCGAGGCCGTTTTCGAGACGCACGGTCTAAGGCAAGTATTGGTCTGCGATGTCCCAACCCAGCCGAATGTACTGAACACAGCAGCCCGAGCGCTACAGTATCCCATTCGGCAGCGTATTTTTCTGCCGAGCGACGACACCATCCGCACGGATGATTTTGAAACGGCGATCAACGCAGCCCTCCTGTTTCTTGAAGAGCGCATCTACTCCGACAATGCTCTATATGGGCTTTATCCGCTGTCCTTCTCGTCGCGTACTCAGGTGCTCAAAGGGCGGCTCAACTCACACGAGCTTGTCCCCTATTTCAGCGATCTGACTGATGCGGATCATGCCATCCACTCCGTCTTTTTTCATACACGGTTTTCAACCAACACCGATCCCAATCCGATGATGGCGCAACCTTTTCGGAGAATGGCGCACAACGGCGAGCTGAATACCGACAAAAAGAACCGACTGTCCGAACTGGCAATCGCACGTGCGCGCGGTCGCGTGCTGGCTCAGCCACCGGGGCAGTCGGACAGCTGCCACTTCGACCAAACACTACAAAGTCGTATCGCCGATGACGGGTTCGATCTCGTCGATGCTGTCGTCGCGATGATGCCGCCAGCCTGGGAGAATGATAACACGCTGAACCAATCGGTGCGCGGCATGCTCGCATACTTCTCACTGTTTGAGGAGAAGAATGACGGGCCCGCGGCGCTGATCTTTGGCGACGGTGACGTCGTTGGTGCACGGCTCGATCGCCTTGGCCTCAGACCGCTGCGCACGGAAGAGACCAACGACTATCTGTGCGTCATGTCAGAAGCCGGTCAAATTGCATTTCAGCCGCATGATGTCCTCCGGCGAGGGCGGATCGAAGCAGGCGGCATTCTGTACTGGGATCACCGCGAAGGGCGCGCGTTTGACACAGCAGATACCCTTGCTCGGATCGCGGCGAAGCGCGACTACACAACCAAGCTTGCGCAATCTCAAGTGATAATCGAAGACCTCGTCGCCGGATCCGAGACTATCGAGAAGACGGATTACGCCGGAGGTCTATCAAATCATCAGCGATACGTGGCGTATGCCAAAAATCAGGAGAGCTTCAAGTTCCTGATGGACCCGATGCCTCATACAGGCTCCGAAAAGGTTTCGGCTATGGGCTACGGCATGTCGATCAATGCGCTTTCAAATCAAGAAGGCGGCGTTTCGAGATACTCTTCTCAGCGGTTTGCCCAGGTCACAAATCCGCCCCTGGATTCGATTCGTGAAGCCGATGGTATGACCTTGCGGGTTGCGCTCGGTGCGAAGCCAAACATCACGACCTCATCGCATCGACAGATCGTCATTCCATCACCCGTGCTCTGCGCACAACAGTTCGGAGTGCTCCGCGCTCAACAGGTCGCACCGGTTGCCAGTTTCAGCGCCGTTTATGAGCCCGTGTACGACAGCGCTGATAAGCATGCCGCTTGCCTCGAAACTGCAATCGAAGCGCTTTGCGACAAAGTGAAGAGATGTGCCACTGAACACGGCGGAATCGCAATCATCAGCGATTCCGATATCTCGACCGACCGAGCCGCTTTGCCAATGGCCATTGCGGTCTCAGCTGTCAATTAACGATTGATCGAGGCAGGTCTCAGACTGAACGTCTCACTCGTGATTGAGACAGGGCAAGTGTCGTCGGCCCATCATATCGCAGTTCTTCTCGGCTTTGGCGCGTCGTGCGTTGACCCGCTGACGTACAGATGCGCGCAGAAGAGAAGTTTCGCGACAATCCAGCCGTTGCCTATTCTCGATTTGTCAAAGCTGCCGAGAAGTCGCTGATGAAGACCATGGGCAAGCTCGGGCTCTGCACGGCTGAAAGCTATATTGGCGGTGAGTTCTTTGAGCCCAATTTCATAGACACAGATGGCGAGGTTCTGCGCCGCTATTTCCCAAATCTGCACTCGCCTTCAGGCGGCGCGGATTTTGAAGCGATCGCCGCTGCCGGTGCCGCCTGGCATCATCGAGCTCACAGCGTAGGTGGCGAAGCCGATATTCCGTTACTCGGGTTGTTCAAAGAGCGCATCGAAGGTGGTGGCCACTCATATGGAACCGCGGCTGTGCGCGGTTTCGTCGATATGACGGAAGAGGCCGTTGCGTTTGCCGACGACACCAATCGCGACGAGCAGGAAGGGGCCGACGAGGACACGCTTCGCTTTTTCCACCTGGAACGTCTTGGAGATGCATTCGGCCTGAACCATGGATCGTACTCGAATACATCATTCGATTCGTTGGGGCCGGAGTACATCGATACGGCGACGATAACGCCTGGCTATCGTGCATTCATTCGTATGCTGGCGACGGAGCGGTCGCGTCGTCCTGCAGCCCTTCGTGATGTTCTTGTTCTGCCGCCAGACGTTTCGCAGGCAAAGACCGCGACGGATTTCTATTCGGCTTTGGGCTTGATTGAGATTCGCCCCGGTCATCCGATCGTTGTTCGGGGGTTGTCGTGTGATGCGACCGACGGTGGGCTCTTTAGCTTGAAGCTGACGGGTACTCGGAAATCTCTGCTCGGCCGACTTTCGGAACTTGGGCAAAATCTCGTCAATCGCTTCGGATCTGAGATCGAAGGCAACTGGCTCAGTGCGGCCTCACTCTTGATCCGAGCGCAGGGCACCGCACAACTCTTTCTGTCGTTGCTGCGCGAAGCCGAAGCGAAATTGCCGTTGCGTGCCGTACAAAAACCGAACGATATCGCAACGCACTTCGCCAGTGGTGCAATGAGCCACGGGGCATTGAATGCGCCTGCGCACGAAGCAGTTGCGCACGGCATCAACATGATTGGCGGTCTTTCGAATTCCGGAGAAGGCGGTGAAAGCCTCAAGCGGTTCGGGACGATACGCGCTTCGCGCATAAAGCAATTCGCATCTTGCAGATTTGGTGTCTGGGTTGGGTATCTCGCGGATCCTATGCTGAAAGAGCTGGAGATCAAGATTGGTCAGGGCGCAAAGCCGGGAGAAGGCGGACAGCTTCCTGCGCAGAAGGTCACGGTGGAAATCGCTGCAGCACGCGGAGGCACGCCGGGTGTTGAATTGATATCGCCGCCACCGCATCATGATACTTACTCAATCGAAGACTTGGCGCAGTTGATCCATGACTGCAAGGCCGCTCGTGTCCGTGTTATCGTCAAGCTGGTTTCATCAGAAGGCATCGGCACGATTGCAGTTGGCGTCGCCAAAGCCGGCGCCGATGTCATCAACGTCGCAGGGAATACCGGTGGTACCGGTGCGGCGGCTGTAACAAGCCTCAAATACACCGGTCGCGCTGCCGACTTGGGCATTGCCGAGGTGCACCAAGCACTTTGCTTTAACGGTCTGCGCGAGAAGGTGACACTACGGCGCTCAGGCGCACATCAAACCGGCACGGACGTTGTCAAGTCGGCACTGCTTGGCGGCGACAGTTTCGAGTTCGGCACGACTGCGCTGATGATGCTGAAATGCGTCATGGCCAAGAACTGCAACGTGAAATGCCCGGCCGGGCTGACCACGAACTCCGAACTCTTTGATGGCGATCCGCGCCAGCTTGCTCAGTACTTCATAAACGTCGCGCTCGAGGCTCGGGACGTACTCGCAAACCTTGGCTTGGCCTCTCTGCGCGATGCCCGGAGACGAACCGATTTGCTCCACCTGCTGGAACATCCCGCAACTGTCGGACAAATCGATGTCAGCAAAATGCTTGCGGTCGCCAACGAGTTTCGGGTCGACAGACCGTTATACGTTGCTGCCGACTACAATCGCGACGAACGGCAATAGAGCCAGGTTCGCGATGTTCTCGGGAGCGGCAACGAACTGACGATGGCCAGCACGTTTCAAGTCAAGCGGGACCATCCCACACTCGCTTGTTTGGTCGTCCTGGCCGCCGCCCAACGTAACGATTTCACGAGTGTCTGGCTGAGTTGAATCGCACATGGCGTGTGGGCCGGCGAAGCGATTCCGCTAATGGCGGAAATGGTCCAGGCAATCGGGACGACGCGACCGCAAGCCCGAACACTTTGAGGCCAAGGCTCTCGGACGTTATCTGTTCAGGTTGGCCGCAGCAGCGCCAGTCTGGGGCAATGATGTACTAGAAGCCGTCACGTCAGCGTTGCGCGCGCGGACACTGCAGCCGGTCTAGCAGCGGGCTGTTTGGGTCGATCTCTTTCTGGCAAACGAGGCACCTGTCGGCACCTGAGATCGCGTTCAAGCCACCACAACTTCCCTTGATGGTCTTGCCCGCGAATACGACGCCGATCGACATACCGCATACGACGATCGCCAGTATGATGAATGCGAGGACAAACGTTTCCATAGGTGTAATCTCGCTCTCACTTGCCAGCCTTGATGTCAGCAAACCGCGGGCTCATCGAAGTTGCGAACGTGGTCTTGTTGCCAGCACCACCCTGATCGCCAGCCCTATATATAAACAAGGCAGCCAGGTTGTGCTTTTTGGCAATCTTCATACCGTCACTCATACCTAACGCAAGCAGGGCCGTCGCCCAAGCGTCAGCCAGCATCGCGGAGTCTGCCAATACGGTGACCGAGGCGGTCTTGTGCGTGATCGGACGGCCGGTCTTGACGCTGAGTATATGCGAATACCGGATTCCATCTTTCTCTCTGTAGTTTCGGTAATCACCGGATGTGGCCATACCGAGAGCGCCAATATCGACGGTGAGTTGGATGCTTCTGCCAGCCGGGTCAGGCTTCTCAATGCCAATGCGCCACTTCCGGCCGCGCGCATTCCTACCACGCGTGACAAGATCGCCACCAATCTCGACCATATAATTCTCAATGCCAAATTGTCTCAGCGTCGCCGCCACTTCGTCGACGCCGTACCCCTTTGCGATAGCTGCCAGGTTGACGGTCACGCCTGGGTCCAGCTTGGTGAGCGTTCTGGCACTTTCGTCTAGCGACAGTTTTGCAGCTTGACCAACCTGCGAGCGAGCTGCCTCAATTTTTT
Source organism: Pseudomonadota bacterium (assembly GCA_039039985.1). GTDB lineage: Bacteria > Pseudomonadota > Alphaproteobacteria > Rhizobiales > Hyphomicrobiaceae > JBCBWG01. Next base: position 18,528 of record JBCCOV010000052.1, read on the forward strand.
CCACTGATGGGAACGGCTGCTCCGGCGTCCTCCGACCGAAGCCCCACAACGCGATGAGCGGCGCTAGCGTTACGTCAAAATGTCCCAAGCTGTCGCGATGTACCGCATTGGCAGCGGCCACGACCTTTAACATCATGTCAGACACGGCAACTGGCGTCGTGACCTTTGCCGCATTGAAGCGGGAAACCTCTGACTTTGGGTCCCAGTTCGACAGGTGCCTATTGACGCGTCGCAGGCTTGCTTCTATCGCCTTGCCCAGTTTAACGGATGGCGTGTCAGCAGAAGCAATGGCAACGACGTTGTACGTCGTACCCATTGTCTTGCCCGAATATGATAGCGTTGTATCGGCTGTCCGGCACGAACTGACGAGCAGTAGAGCGCATGGGAGAACCAGAAGCCGAGATCTGAAGAACATCCGCATATCCAAATCTTCCCATGCCGGATCATGCCACATAAAGGTTCCTATCAGCCAAGGGTCAATGGCCCATAGCTCGAACCGGGACAGGCGTGGTCGAACCCTTTCATTAAGGCCGGGATGCACACGGGATTGCTGCTGAAGCAGAGTTTGTTGCCGTATGTCCCGATACACCGATCAATCGGTCTTTTGCATCCTCTCCGAGGTGGCGCAAGCGAATGCGAGAATACAAACTGCGGAGAGGACTGGACCTACCAGTCGCTGGCGTGCCGGAGCAACGAGTCGCGCATGGGCCGACGTGCCGCACTGCAGCGGTCATTGGCGCCGACTACATCGGCCTGAAGCCGCGCCTGTCTGTACAAGAAGGTGACGCCGTTAAGCGCGGCGAGCCGCTCTTGTTTCACAGAGACACGCCAGATGTGAAAATCGTCTCACCTGTCACGGGCAACGTTAAAGCGATCCACCGCGGCCCTCGACGGGTTCTCGAGAGCGTCGTGATTGAGGGGCACGACGTTGAGGATCAGGGCGTCGACTTCTCTTCGGTCGGCGGCGAGACGGATGCTGATGCCGTGGCAACACGACTTGCAGCTGCCGGCCTATGGACGTCGTTCCGCACGCGGCCGTACTCGAAAGTGCCCGATGTTCGGGAAAGGCCACACGCCATCTTTGTTACGGCGATGGACACGGAACCGCTATCGCCTGACGCGCAGCTGATCATCAACGACTCCGCCGAGGCGTTCGCACGTGGCCTCGCCGCGGTGGCCAAGTTGAGCAATGGCAGAACGTATGTTTGCCAGGACGTTGGCGCTGACATACCCGGCACGGACATCGACACCGTGGAAGCCGTTGGATTTTCAGGTCCTCATCCCGCCGGTCTACCGGGGACCCATATTCACTTCTTGCATCCGCTGGATAGCGTTGAGACGGTCTGGTCGAGTTGGTACCAAGACGTCATCGCGATCGGCAATCTAATGCTGACGGGCTTTATCGACACGTCGCGGATCGTCTCGTTGTGCGGTCCGCAATGCCGACAGCCGCGATTGGTCAAAACGCTGACAGGTGCCTCGTTAACGGAGCTGACCGACGAAGACTGTCCCATGGACGTTCCAATCCGCCTGGTTTCGGGTTCGATTCTGAGCGGGCGGGCCACAACGGATACAACCGCATATCTCGGCCGATATGCGCGCCAGGTTACGATCATGGAGGAGGATCGCAAGCAAGAGGTGCTCGGCTGGATCAGGCCGATGGCGCACAAGTTTGCGGCGCAGCCGGTTCTTGCCTCAGCCTTCGCGAATCGACTGTTTCATCTGACGACCAACTTGAACGGCGGGCGCCGCGCCATGGTTCCAACAGGTACGTTCGAAACTCTGATGCCGCAGGATTTTCTGCCGACACAATTGCTGCGTGCCCTGTTGGTGATGGATACGGATATGGCGCAGGCTTTGGGTGCGCTTGAGCTCGATGAGGAAGATTTGGGGCTCGTAGGATTTGCGTGTCCGGCGAAGTACGAGTACGGGCTTGCACTCCGCGATTGCCTCGACAAGATCGAGAAGGAAGGATAGCGCGATGGGCTTACGCGCCTTTTTCGACCGCATCGAGCCGCACTTCCACAAGGGCGGGAAGTGGGAGAGACTCTTTCCACTCTATGAGATGGTCGAGAGCTTCGTCTACACGCCGAAGACCGTGACGACAGTCGCGCCACATGCAAGATCGCACGTGGACATGAAGCGCATCATGACCTACGTCGTGATCGCGACCATCCCCTGCATTTTGTTCGGCTGGTATAACACGGGACTGCAGGTCAACACGGCCATATCCACGCTTGGCGCATCCGGCTGGCGATCAGCGATCGTGGCCTTTCTCGGCATTGGCTTCGATCCCAACAGCGTCTTTGCCAACATGTTCCACGGCGCGCTGTACTTCTTCCCGATTTACATCACGACGCTCGTTGCTGGCGGGTTCTGCGAAGTCGTTTTTGCGACCGTGAGACGGCATGAAGTCAACGAAGGCTTTCTTGTGACTTCGATGCTCTACACGTTGATCTTACCGCCGGACGTCCCGCTGTGGCAGGTGGCAGTTGGTATTTCGTTCGGCGTGGTCATCGGTAAAGAGGTGTTTGGCGGGACGGGTAAGAACTTCCTGAACCCAGCGCTCGTCGGCCGGGCATTTCTCTATTTCGCCTACCCCGCTCAGATGTCGGGCGATGCCGTCTGGACCCCGGTTGACGGATTCTCCGGCGCCACCGCCCTCGCAATATCGGCCGCCGATGGTTTCACGACGTTGCCAAGCCAGGGGATTACCTGGATGGACGCGTTCGTTGGCACCATCCAAGGTTGCATCGGTGAGACGTCAACAATCGCCTGCTTGATCGGGCTGGCATTCCTGCTCGCGACAAAAATCGCCAATTGGCGGCTCATCGTCGGTTGCCTAGGTGGCATGATCGGGTTCTCGCTGCTGCTGAATGCGATTGGCTCGGATACCAACCCGATGTTTGCGATGCCCTGGTATTGGCACCTGGTCATCGGCGGCTACGCGTTCGGCCTTGCGTTTATGGTCACCGAACCCGTGTCCGCGTCCCATACCAATCTGGGCCGCTACTTCTACGGTGCGCTGATTGGCGTCATGGTCGTTTTGATCCGGGTCATCAATCCTGCATTTCCGGAGGGTATGATGTTGGCCATACTGTTCGGTAACGTATTCGCACCGCTCATTGATTACTTCGTCGTCCAGGCCAATATCCGTCGGAGGACAAAGCGAAGCCATGCCTGAGCGGGACCCACACGACGGGGCGGAGCAGCCGAAGAATTTCATCCGGCGCTTTCTGGCCCAGCCGGCCGACAGCGTCGGCAAAACGATCTTCGTGGCCGTCAGCGTGTGCCTGCTGGCCTCGATGGTCGTGTCCACGGCGGCCGTCGTTTTAAAGCCGATGCAGGAAGCCAATAAGAAGCGGGACAAGTTCGTCAACGTGCTTCAGGTTGCCGGCCGGTACGAAGACGGTGTGGACGTCGAGAAAGCGTTCTCTGCGTTCGAGCCTCACGTTTTGGAACTGGCGACGGGGAAGTTCGTCGAGTCCATCGACGCCCGAACCTTCGATGATCGTGCGGCCTCTGCAGATCCCAACCTTTCGGTTGAGCTGAGGGACGATCCGGCCGGCATTGGTCGCAAATCCAGATACAAGACGATCTACCTGCTACGCGACAACGACGGCAAAATCGACAAAGTCATCTTGCCGATCCACGGCTACGGGCTGTGGTCCACGCTTTACGGCTTCATTGCCGTCAAAGCGGACGGCAACGAGATATTCGGCCTACAGTTCTACGAACACGCTGAGACGCCGGGCCTCGGCGCAGAGGTGGACAATCCGAAGTGGAGAGCGCAGTGGTCGGGCAAGAAGCTGCTGGACGACGGTGGACAACTTCGTATCACGGTCGCCAAAAACCCGCCGGCAGCAGGTCAAGACTTCCACGTTGACGCGCTGTCTGGCGCAACGCTCACATCCGTTGGTGTCGACAACCTCGTCAAGTTCTGGATGGGTAAAGACGGCTACGAGAAGTTTCTTGCGAATCTCAAAGCAGGAGAGATTTGATGGCACAAACTCGGAGACAGATGCTTGTCGATCCGCTGGTGGATAACAATCCGATAACCTTGCAGGTCTTGGGCATTTGCTCGGCGCTGGCAGTGACAACCTCACTGCAAGTGTCTGCCGTCATGTCTGTAGCGGTAATATTCGTTACCGGGTTCTCGTCGCTCTTCATTTCCATGCTACGCAATCACATCCCAAGTTCGATCCGCATCATCGTGCAGATGGTTGTGATCGCATCGCTCGTGATTCTGGTCGACCAGATCCTCAAGGCTTACGCGTTCGAAATCTCAAAAACACTCTCTGTTTTTGTCGGGCTTATCATCACGAACTGCATCGTGATGGGACGCGCTGAGGCGTTCGCAATGAAGAACCCGCCAGTCGCATCGTTCATCGACGGGGTGGGCAATGGCCTCGGTTATGGGCTGATCCTCATGCTGGTCGGATTCGTGCGGGAGCTGTTTGGTTCCGGTAGCTTGTTCGGGATGACAATCCTGCAAAAGGTAACCGACGGTGGCTGGTACGTGCCGAACGGAATGCTGCTGTTGCCTCCGTCCGCCTTTTTCATCATCGGCCTCATCATCTGGGCTTTCCGGACATGGAAGCCGAAGCAGGTCGAAGAACGTGAGTTCAAGATTCAGGCTGTTGAGGCGCACTGATGGAAGCGCTTGTTTCACTGGCCGTGAAGGCGATCTTTGTTGAGAATCTGGCTCTCAGCTTCTTTCTCGGCATGTGCACGTTCATCGCGGTGTCGAAGAAGATCGCAACGGCGATCGGTCTGGGTATTTCCGTCATGATCGTGCAGTCGATCACGGTGCCTGCGAACAATCTGCTGCTGAACTATCTGCTCAAGCCCGGTGCGCTCGCCTGGGCCGGCTTTCCCGACGTCGATCTTACGTTTTTGGGGCTGATTACCTACATCGGTGTCATCGCCGCGCTGGTGCAGATCCTGGAAATGGTGCTCGATAAGTTCTTTCCGCCGCTCTACAACGCGCTCGGGATCTTTCTCCCGCTCATCACGGTGAATTGCGCCATCCTCGGCGGATCCTTATTTATGGTTGAACGGGATTACACGCTGGCTGAGGCCGCCACCTATGGTGCATCGTCGGGCTTCGGTTGGGCGTTGGCGATAGCCGCAATGGCCGGTGTGAGAGAGAAGCTCAAGTATTCAGACATTCCCGACGGTCTACAGGGATTGGGGATCACATTCATCAGCGCCGGGCTGATGGCCATGGCCTTTATGTCGTTTAGCGGCGTCAAACTCTGAGCGCGAGATAGCTTCGATGGAAACCTTCGGACTAGGCGTTGTACTCTTTACCCTGATCATCCTGAGCCTCGTGACGGTCATACTCTTTGCCCGATCTATGCTCGTTTCGACCGGCCTCGTGAACATCACGATAAACGGCGAGAAGACGATCTCGGTGCCGGCGGGCGGAAAGCTGCTTCAAACCCTGGCTGCGGAGAAACTGTTCGTGCCGTCCGCTTGCGGCGGTGGCGGAACCTGCGCCCAGTGTCGCGTACGCGTCGTGTCGGGCGGTGGCTCCATCCTGTCGACGGAACTCAGCCATATCACGAAGCGGGAGGCTTCCTGCGGCGACCGGCTATCCTGCCAGGTTGCCGTCAAGCAGGACATGGAAGTCGAAGTTGCGGAAGAAGTCTTCGGTGTCAAAAAATGGGAATGTACCGTTCGCTCAAACGACAACGTCGCGACCTTCATCAAAGAACTGGTTCTTGAACTGCCCGAGGGCGAAAACGTCGATTTTCGTGCCGGCGGATACATTCAGATTGCGGCGCCGCCGCATAAACTGAAGTATACCGACTTTGACGTGGCCGAGGAGTATCGTGAGGATTGGGATAAATTCAATCTTTGGCAATATGAGTCCGTCGTAAATGAGCCGATTGAGCGGGCCTACTCTATGGCCAACTACCCTGAAGAGAAGGGCGTCATCATGCTCAATGTTCGGATCGCCTCGCCACCGCCGGGCTCAACGGACATTCCGGCAGGTCAAATGTCTTCGTACATCTTCAATCTCAAGCCTGGCGACAAAGTCACGATCTCTGGCCCGTTCGGCGAATTCTTCGCTCGCAAAACCGGTAAGGAGATGGTGTTCGTTGGCGGCGGTGCCGGCATGGCGCCCATGCGTAGTCATATCTTCGATCAGCTGAAGCGCATACATTCGGACCGCAAGATCACGTTCTGGTATGGCGCACGCTCGACGCGCGAAATGTTCTACGTCGAGGACTTTGACGGGTTGCAGGACAAGAACAAGAATTTCGAGTGGAACGTCGCGTTGTCAGACGCATTGCCCGAAGATGATTGGAGCGGACACACGGGTTTCATTCACAATGTGCTCTTTGAAGAGTATCTGAAAAGTCATCCCGCACCTGAAGATTGCGAATACTATTTGTGCGGTCCACCGATTATGAACCAATCCGTAATCAATATGCTGCTTGACCTTGGCGTCGACCGCGAAGACATCATGCTGGACGACTTTGGTGGCTAACGCGCGTCGCATTTTACGCGCCCCGCTCTAGCTTGCTTTCGCTCAAGGCTATTCCGGCTTGCGGCCGGGCCCCATCGAGATGGCGTGTTCGCCATCTCGACATTTGAAGTGCCCAACGCGGGAACACCCGCGTTGGGGTGGGGGGCGGCACAACGCGCCGGGCCGCAGGCACGGCCTGAAACAGTGCTTGACGGCTGGCCAGCGCAGGTTGTCGATCGCTCACGGATATTCCTCGCTGCGCTCGGGCCTCCGCGGG
>JBCCOV010000053.1:0-24975 GCA_039039985.1 Pseudomonadota bacterium
CTCTCGACCGTTCGAGGTCGCTGAGACGTGGACCCCGGGCACAAGGCCCGGGGTGACCCGTTTGGGAGGTGAGAAATTGTGTTCCCGCTCGCGCTTGCTTTCGCTCACGGGCCATTCCGGCCTAGCGGCCGGGCCCCATCGAGATGGCGTGTTCGCCATCTCGACATTTAGAGTGCCCAACGCGGGAACGCCCGCGGTGGGGTGCGGGCGGCGCAACGCGCCGGGCCGCTGGCGCGGCCTGAAACAGTGCTAGACGGCTAACCCGCGCTCAGATAGCGAGCGGTAGCGCAAACAGCGACACGCGTGCGAACAGCGCAAACGAAAGACCTTGTAACAGTTTACGTCGGTCAACCCCACTTCCGGGTTGGTTGAACCGGCGGCTGGGCCTCTCGAAACAGATCCTCAGCAAAGAACAAGAGCTGATCACGACCCTCTTCATCCAACTTGCCCGCAATGCCCAGGATGCTGTCGATGACAGGATCATCAAGCATGACGAGGATCGCACTGGCGATATCCGGGTCTCGGCTGGACATGATGCGTCGCATCAGCGTAGCGAACACTGTCAACTGTCCTGCATCGGACGTCGCGATCATCTCTTCGAGCGCAGAGTCCAATTCTGCGCGAGTCTTGTTTTGGCTGTTTGCCATGTTAGCTCCTTCCCGATAGCGCTTCATCGCGCTCGGGTCGCTCCCAGTTGATTGAGATCATTCCAGCCACTGCGATGAGTGCCAGCGGGTAAACGGCTCCGTTCAGGCCGTGCGCGGCGATCAACGCAGCAACCAGCAAAACCGAAGCTGCGCCAAGGACACGGTGCCAAATGCACGCCGAAACGCATATCAATGCGGCGGCTGCGCCGGCATAGAGCAACAGGAAGTTCTGCCCGGCGGTCGCAAGCAGGCTATCGAGCTGGAACAAACCAATGCCCGACAGGCCAATCACGACAACGAGCGCTGCGACCGTCACAAGCACCGCGCGGTACGGCATGCCATTGTGAACGGCCTTTAACGCCGCAGGGAAGAGACCCTCGCGCGCCGCTGAAAAGACCATGCGCGACACCGCCCACACCGCCGCAGACAGATTTGCGAAGATCAGCAAAACCGCGGTGATGCCGATCGCAATCGTTCCACCGACGCCGAAACGCGTTTGAAAGATGGACGAAAACGGCGCTTCGTATGAACCATTCAGGTCGTTGAGCTGAGCGACGATCGCGAGCATGCCGTACAACACAATGGCGGCAGCAAACGACAACGCCATTGCGAGCGGAAAATCGCGCTTCGGGTTCTTGAACTCGCCGCTGAGGTTGGCGCCGACCTCCCAGCCCGTAAAGGCAAAGAACACCATCATGAATGCAGCGCCAAAGACGGCAACCGGTACGGCCGGGAGGCCTTCAAGTGACGGCAAACGCTCGGCAGAGAACGGCGTGTCCCACAATCCGACAACCGCGATCGCAACCAGGATGACGATCAAGAGCGACGCAATTGCAGCGTTGATACGCCCAGCAAGATCTACCGATATTACGTTCAACAGTACGGCAGCCAAGAGCAGCCCAATCGCATAAAGGTGCGGCGAGCCGCCCAGCATGGCACTGGCATAGTGGCCGCCAGTTAAGGCGATCGCAGGCAGCCCCAGAACAACAGCGCCAAGAAAAAGCAGCATGGACGCAACGTAACCGAAGCGACCAAATGCAACCTTCGATATCGCGGCGATGCCGCCGGCGTCCGGGTAGCGGCGGCCAAGAATCGCAAATACGACAAGCAGTGGCGCTGCCGCAATCACGCAGGCCGCCCAAACCAGCAACGCACTTTTGCCGACAGCTTGAACCGCGAGGCCGGGGAGGGCCAAGAGCCCTGCCCCCAACACGATGTTCAACATGAGCGCGGCGCCACGCCAGACTGTCAACGTCTTGTTGAGATCAGCCATTGTTTGGAAGACCCACCTGGTGGAACGCGATCAGATATGTTGCGCCGCCCTCGAGCGCGACAGACCCATGCATCATCCCCGCCGGTAGGGATATGACGGTGCCGGGCGCGCAGATCTTTTCGCCCTGATCCCAATAGAAGCGAACGCATCCCTCGAGAATGACGAGCGTCTCATCCGTCTTATGATTGTGCCAGGCGTGCTCTTTGCCCTCGACATCGCGCTGGACCTCAATCGCACCCTGGTCCGGCAACAGACAATCAATCAGCGTCGGTAGCTCAGTTGTGTCGACACGGGTTGTGTAGATGCGGAAATCGCGCTCCGCTGCGTCTCTGGCGAGTGGGTTCATCATGCGACCTTACCTTTCTTGACGACATCATCCGGTGTGGCGAGCCTGCGGAACGGGCATGCCGGCGGTTCGTTCGTGTCGTCGAGGAAGTACTGTTGATACTCCCGGTTGCCGTGCTCGCCGTATGTCCCGAGGAATGGCGCAGCCTCAAGCGCGTCAAAAGCATCAAGCCGTTCACGTACCATTGCAAGCGACCGCTGAGCCGCGGGATCGGTCGTGTTGGTTATGCCGTCAAAGACCCATCGTGGCTGAAACGTTATGGTGAACGACGTCGCACGACGGCTCTGGCGAAGCACGTGCGCCGGCGTGTTGCACACGACAAACACTGGCTCCCCGGCAAAGCAGAACTCCCAGAGATCCTCGTCCATGTTGCGCGGGATATCGGCAGGCCACTGGCCCGGATCTCGGAGTGCCAATTCGTCCAGAAGATCCCAAAAACGGCGGCGATAGTCATCAATCCGCAGAACGGGGCCCGGTCTCGCGAACACGACAAGCGACGTCATCGAACCGATATCGCGTGCTTCGCGCAAATAGGTGTGCAGAATTGGTGCGAGCGTTTCGGCCGAAAGCGGATCGGGAAAGGCAAAACGCAGCCGCCCCGCACGGAATCCCGATTGGCCAAATACGCACGGAAATGGACGAGAACGACTGGTCATTGCCGCCTCGAACTCGGCGAACACGACTCGCTGCCATCCTTGCGGTGCGAACTGGTCGATTACGTCCTCTCTGTTGAAACAGCTCATCGACGCAACACTCCTTCCAACTGTCAGATGGCCTACTGTTGCCATACTGAGCAGTTTTAAAAGGTGCCGATACGGCGTATGCTGCCCGATTCGAGCAATAGCGGTTCATCCGCAATCAGATTGGTCAATCTTATAGAGGAATTTGCGATGAGGCTGAGTCTCAATGACCGGACAATCATTGAGGTCCTGAGAGAAAACAGCCGCCGTACGAATACGGAGGTTGCCTTCATCACCGGTTTGTCCCGCACGACCGTGCGTCAGCGGATTAAGCGACTTATTCAGAAAGGCATTATCCAAAGGTTCACGATCGACGTGGAACTCGACCCCGCCTATCACCCGATAGGTTTGCGGGCGATGTTCGACGTGCGTCTGCGCCGCAGCAACACGTGCGGCCCGCTCTTCGCGTCGATCTCCGGATGGGATGAACTTGTCGCCTGCTGGTCTCTGGCTGGATCGACCGACATGCGTGTGATGGTCGAGGTGGCGAACCAAAAGGAACTCGACCGATTGCGCGATCGGCTCGCGCGCCATCCCGAGGTCGGATCGCTTTCGACCGCATCCATTCTGAAAACCTGGTGCGAACGCGTCTCTGGCATCCACGAGACAGTACCGGAGGACTATGTGATCACTCGAAAAGGAAAGAAGATTATCGATGGCGAGGATTGATCCGGTCGACCGCGCGATGGGCCAAGTGCTGCGGCACGCGCGCAAATCCATGAAGATCTCGCAAAGCGAACTTGGCCACGGCGTTGGCATAACGTTCCAGCAGATCCAGAAGTATGAAAGTGGTGCCAACCGGCTGTCCATCAGTCGGTTGTTTGCCGTTGCAACCTACCTCGGCCTTGAGCCCGTGACGCTCATCCGCCAGGTGCAAGATGGAATCGCGCGTGAGGCGACCGCGCACCAGCCATCAACAATGCCGCCCCCCAACCGCGACGACATGATGGAATTTCGCCTCAGCGATCAGGAACTCACGATCCAGGTGCCACTGGAAGAAGCAGCGCTTTACGGTGGATTGGCCACACTGCTGACCCGTGTTCACGAAGCCCTGCAGAACGGCAATGCAATCGTCGAGCGACGCGAGTAACGGCGCCTGCGCATTCGTGACTTGTTTACCAACTGGTGGCACGTTGCATCGCCGTACCACCTGGGCCGCTCATGACCCGCTACACGCGCTCGTGATATGACCGTGATGGCAACGGCGGCCATATGTGTTGGCAAGCAGTCATCAGAGGCACCGAGCTAACGAACCCCGATGCGAACCACCAGCATGACATACTGGCTTAGAAGCCTTTTGTTGCTTATGCTGGCCATGGGCGGCATCAACGCGCTGTCGGCACATGACGGGCTCGCAGCACGTGCAGGTCATGTCCGTGCAACGCATGTCAATGTCTCTGGTCTGGCGGGTACACCCGCTACTCACAAGACCGCGGTCTGCCAAAAGACTGTTGTTCGTGCCCCACGCCCAACCAATTGCCGCGGTGATATTGCTGTCGCGTTTGCGGCTGGGCGTCCGCGTAACGAAGACGACGTCAAACAACTTCCCAAACAGGCCAAGTCCGGCACGACCGAGGTGGGCATCTGGCCACCTCCGGTGTTGCGACCTGTGTCCCGACATTGGAACGGCCGCTATCGTCGGTCTGCGTTCTGGGCGGCGTTTGAGACGACTTCGCGCCTTCTGAACTGAGCGAACAATTCATCTGCATCGCGACGTGAGCCCGCCTTGGCGGTGGGCAAACGCTGCATCCCTATTCCCTGGCCATCTCACCTTTTGACGCGATCCACCTGCCTGGATCGGTGAGGAGAACTTTCTATGACGTTTCGCAACCTCTTGCGGGCAACGTTGCTCGCGCCACTGTTACTTGCCACGCCTGCTGTGGCTCAGACCTTTTGGGACCCGACACCGAACTCTGTTGAGGACAAAAAGGTGGTCCAGTTCCCGAGAGAGCATGCTCCAGGCGAGATCATTGTCAGCTTCTCTGATCGGCGGCTTTATCACGTTACACGACGCGGACGTGCGATCAGTTACCCGATCGCGGTCCCCCGTGCTCAAAGCCGCTGGCAAGGCGTACTTCGCGTGACCTGGAAGCGGGTCAATCCGCCGTGGACACCGACCGCGTCTATGCGGCGCGAGAACCCCAAACTGCCCAAAACGGTTCCTGGCGGCCATCCGCGCAACCCTATGGGCGCACGCGCGCTCTATCTGGGCAGCACGCTTTATCGCATCCACGGCACTGATGCGCCGTGGACGATCGGCAAGAACGTCTCCCGCGGTTGCGTGCGCATGCACAATGCACATGTCAAGGAACTCTATAGCCGGGTCAAAGTCGGAACGACAGTGACTGCGACCTGGAAGCGCTATCGTGCGAGGCCAGCGACTGTGACGTCCCAAGCGATCGATCTGGAGAGGATTTTCGGCCTCTAGATCTAACCGGGACGACCAGCCTTGGGCCGCATTCTCCCCCGGTGCGGCCCTCGGATTTTAGCGATGAGCCTGATTATCACGCCGCGCGCTTTGCGCTGATCACGTGCTTCAGACTGCCGGTCGGTTGAAATCCAGTGGATCGCCACAGCCCGTCAGGGACCATGGCCGCAATAGGCTGTGATGCGCGGGTCACAAGCGAGGGTGCTTCCGCTGTTGCGATCGGAGAGAATATGTTTCTCCGCTGAGCCGAGCCTGCGATAGAGTACGGGCAGGCGTAACCGGCGGGGAGCATTATGCGCAGCAGACCACTTCTTGCGACTTTCGTGTTGTGTCTCTCGGTGGTTTACACCGGCCAGGCGCACGCGGCAGGGCCGGCGGTTCTTATTGACGTCGAGAGCGGTCATGTTCTCTACGCGGAAGAGCCGGATCAGCTCTGGCACCCGGCCTCGCTGACAAAAATCATGACGGCCTATCTCGCCTTCCGCGCGGTCAAAGACGGTCGTCTCAAGATGGATCAGAAGATCCCGGTGAGCGCACGCGCCAATAAGGTTCAACCGAGCAAAATCGGTCTACCTGTCGGCGCGGAAATGGGCCTCGACCTGGCCTTGCGATCCCTCATCATCAAGTCTGCCAACGACGTGGCCATCATGCTCGCCGAGGCCATCGATGGCAGCGTTGAAGCCTTTGCCACCAACATGAACCGGACAGCGCAAGAAATCGGCATGGCGCGGTCGCATTTCGTGAACCCCAACGGACTGCCGGACGAGCGGCAGGTCACGACCGCCCGTGATCTTGCCGTTCTCGCGCGCGCCGTCGTCTCAGAGTTCCCGGAACACGCCCACTACTGGGCCACGCCGTATCTGCGTATCGGGAAACGGCGGCTCAGGTCTCATAACTCGCTATTGAGAACCTTCTCCGGCGCAACGGGCCTGAAAACCGGCTTCATTTGCGATTCCGGCTTCAATATCGTTGCGACGGCAAAGCGTGACGAACGCCATCTTGCGGCTGTTGTGCTCGGAGAGATTTCTCCGGTAGACCGCAGCGCCCGGGCGGCGGCCCTTCTTCAGCACGGTTTCAAACGATACGATTGGAAGTTGTTTTTGGCAGCCCCAACACTCAATGCGCTGCCTGAGGCATCGTCAACAAGCCCCGCACCAAGCATCCGCGGCCAAATTCGCGTGTGGAACTGTGGTCGCCGGCGCCGCCCTGCTGCGCGCAAACGTCCGGCCAAAACGGCACAACCGAAAACGTCACCCAAGAAAAGCGCCAACGCGCAGCCAGGCGCAAAGAACGCAACTCGTTAACGAACTCTGACTTGGCGAAGCAGATGAAGCAGCACTGAGCACGCTGCGGTACACGCCATGCGACAGTTTGGGAGCCGTTATACCAACAGTTGTAGAGGCTTTGGGTCGCCAGCAGGGCACTCCGGTGAATAGCCTTTGAAGCCATCTTGCTTGCGTTCGGCGGGTGGTGCTTCGCTTGACGGCGGCGCGCTCGGTTGCGGCGCGGTTTGTGGTGCCGGGCTCTTTGCCGACGGCGCGGATGTCTGTGCCCAGGTCGCCGACGGCAGAACAGAGACGTTAGCGACAGTGACTGAAACGAGTGCGGCTGCGAATGCCAAGAACGTCGTCGTGCGTGGCGTTTTCACATCAATCTCCTTTTGCCCAATCAGTTATCAATAGGTCTCAGTTCCCGATACGCGCATCAGCGAACGCAATTTGGTGCAGCGTCCCATTTCTGAACAGCTTTGGCCATCGTCCGCGCCGTTTGGGGCGGAATCCCATCTGGCGCCGATCTTGCTGGGAACCGGATACTCACGATGCAACCAACCTGCAAAGCAACTTTGAAACGATCATGTGGAATCCTGAAGACGACGCAACGCCGACACCAGAAGAGGTCGAAAACATGGCTGCCACGCTTGAAGGGCGGCACGGCTGGCATGCAGCAGACGTGGCCGACTTTTTCTCAAGTTTCCACGGCCAGAAAGGCGACGCAGGCCGATGTTGGGCTTGGCAAGGTGTTGCCGCCCGCGTGCGCCAGCGCGTTCAAAAGCGGACGGGGCGGATCGCGAACGCACCTCTGAACGTCATGCACGCATAACTGACGCCCGAAACAAGCGGCTCCGGGGTCCTGTGAGGGCCACGCGCTCCGCCAACCCGAGCAACGATCTTGGACTTGCAAGAGACACCGGCAATTGACCAACGGAGCGGGCAGCTCTTCGCAAAGGTGCGGGAGCTGGTCGTTGCTGTGCTCAATGGGGACGACAGTCGCAATCGTGCACGCCGGGCCGTGATCTCGGTGTTCTGCATTCGGGTGGCCAGCGCCGCGCTGGTTTATCTGTCCCAAATCGCAATGGCGCGGTGGATGGGCAGTTTCGACTACGGCATCTACGTGTTTGTCTGGGCCTGGGTTCTGATATTGGGCGGATTGGCTCCGGGCGGCCTCGCGCTCAGTGTCATTCGACTTTTTCCAGAACACCTCGAGCATGGCGAGACCAACATGGTCCGCGGCATCCTGCTCTACGGCCGCTTGTTCGTCCTTGCACTAAGCACCAGCCTTGCAATCATCGCGGCCGGCACTCTGTATCTGCTGTCCGACTTTGTCCCGGAACACTATCTATTGCCGCTGGTTCTCTCACTCGCATGTGTGCCGTTGCTCGCACTGAGCGACATGCATGACGGGATCGGGCGGGCGCGATCGTGGATCTGGGAGAGCTTGCTGCCGTCCTACGTTCTCCGCCCCATCACGCTTCTCGCCGTACTCGCTGGAACTGTCTGGTTCGGACTGCCCGTTTCCGCGACAACTGCTGTGGTCGCAACAATCGTCGCGCTTGGGCTGTCGCTCCTGATCCAGTTCAGCTTGATCGAGTGGCGGATCCGCGGCCTTGTCCCCGTCGGGCCGACCCAGGCCAATGTCGGCTTGTGGACCAGAACATCGCTGCCGCTCTTCATGATCAGCGGCTGTGATCTGCTGATGCAGTATGCGGACGTCCTGGTCATTTCCGCATATCTTCAACCGAATGACGTCGGCGTGTACTTCGCCGCCGCAAAGACCATGGCGCTGATTTTGTTCGTGCACTACGCGGTCGGGAGCGCCACGGCGAACCAGTTCGCCACGTTGAGCGCCCGCGGCGACCACATCGGGCTCGAACGGGCTGCGCGAGACGCCGTTGCACTTATGTTCTGGCCGTCTCTCCTGTTTGCGGTTCTGTTGCTGCTCCTTGGCCAGCCCTTACTTTGGCTGTTCGGGCCATCGTTCACGGATGGTTACCCGATCATGCTGATCCTGGTGTTTGGCTATTTGTTCCGCGCCGCGACTGGCCCGGCGGACTTTCTGCTCAACATGGCCGGGGAACAGTTGCGCAGCGCCTACGTGTTTGGCAGCGCAGCGCTCATCAATGTCGGATTGAACATCCTGCTTGTGCCGCACTTCGGCACGATCGGCGCAGCCACAGGCATGGCGTTGTCGCTGGTCTTCGTCGCGATCTTACAGGTTTGGCTGGTCTATAGACGGCTCGGCATCCGCATGTGGATCGGGGCGAGGCCGAAGCTGGCACAGTCTTAGAGAACAAAGCCGCTGGCATGGGGTGCATCGAGCGTGGCTGTGCACCAATCTCCACAGCACGTCGTCGAACCGTGGAACCCGGAAAGGCACCCTCAGCCTACATCGGCGTGCCAAGCACCAGGGTCCAGAAGGTGTTGAACTCTGTCTTTGGGTCGTTCACGAGAGCGATGCCCATATGGGTTGCATCAGCCAAAAGAAGGTTCTTGTTGTGGCCCGGGCTGTTCTTCCACCCTCGCATCACTTCCGGGAAGCTTGCCTGACCCGTCCCGACGTTTTCGGCGGCGAGCCGTGCACGGAAGCCGGCGCGCTTGACACGATCCCATGGATTGGATCCATCCGAGCCATAATGGGAGATTCGGTCCCATTTCGCCAAATCGCGCGAGTGCATTTTTGCCGCCCGCGTCAGCTCGGCTGACAGAGCAAGAGGCCGGAGCCCCTTGGACTTGCGGTATGCGTTGATGACGGATCGGGCGTTCTCGATATTGAGCGCGGTGCTGGTGTAGTCGCGGTCCGCAAGTGCACCTTTTGGCGCGTTCGCATACGACTTCGAACCGGACCGGTCGAGTGCAGCGACGCGGCGACCGCTATTCGCGTTCCGGGACTTTACCGGCTTTTCAGGAAGATCACGTGCAAAAAGCGGCGTGGAGCGCGTTGTGTTCGCAGACGTCGGCGCGGGATCATCGTTAAAGCCGAACGACAGGCTTTGCGTCCCCAAGCTGCACCCCGCGATGAGCGGCGCCATCACAACACAAACTACAGCACGGATCATCAGAACTGCTCCGAAAGCACGCTCAACACGTTCCGTGAGTGTCTCAGTTAGACGTTAACTGCGCATTAACGCTAATCGTCTGCCCCCCGAGCACCCACGCGCTTTAACACTCATGAAACAGTGACGTGAGTGCGGCAAAGCCACATGAGGTCTCTTGGCGGTGGAGCTGGTATCGCGCCTTGTGCGTTTCAGGTTTCGCTCGAACCATCCCACACCTAATGCTCCAGGTCTTCCTGGCCGGCTAACCCAATGGGACGATTTCATGGGTGGCCGGCCAAGTGAATCGAACAGGGGTCGTGGGCCGGCGAAGTGATCCGCCTATGGCGGAAGCGATCTAGCCCTCACTGAGCTGCGCCACGCCCCAAGTTTTCGGGCTTCCATTATTCTCTGGGCATATCGGTCTTTGGGACTCCTACGAGATTGGACAATCGCCTCCGTTCGCGGGCATTGTACGTCTCAGGCGATTTGATTCGTTTCCAGCGTCGTCCCGCGTGCTGCCTCGGTATTGCGTCCGCCTATTGAAGACAGGACCGATCGGAGAGGCTGGCGATGCTCGCGGTTAGCGCGCAGCACACTTTTAGCGTTTGGCAAGACGTACTTGCTGATCTGGGCTTGGCCCGGATCGCGGTGCGTTCCGGTGCGACGAATGGAGAGATCATTCGCGATCTCGGGCCATTCGCAGCCCATCGTCTTTCGCCGTCTGAGTTCCGGACTGAAATGACCGCGGCACTCGGCGACCTTGCCTATCGACGCTTATTTACTGAAACACGCGGCCGCTTGCGCGTGACCGCTCTTGGCGAGGAAGCCGCGCATACGCTGTTGGGATGGCGCGGCATGCCGGCGGCATGGCCGGAAGTTCGCGATGCGCATGTGACGGCGCTCGCCCTCGGTATGGCCGACGCTGCACAGACACGCATCCGCCTACTCGCAAGGCCGGATGGCCTGCGTGCAGCGGTCCTGCAAGCGCATTTCGGCTTCAAGCTCCGCCGGGTGCCAACGCTGGCCAGAGTCCGCTCCGCCCTCGCGGGCATTGCGTTAAAGCAGGCCTTTGGCAATACGCTGCCGGACGGAATGCAGTTACACGATCGGGTCAATGCCAGATCAAGCAGGTTGCTCGCCGCCCACCTCTCACGCACGCCAAGAGACTTCGGGTCCGATGGCCGACTGATTGCCGCGCTTGCTGCCGAGGTTCTCGGAACACCGCAGTCTGACGTCGGCTCGGTTCGGCTTGCCGTGTTTCGCCGCTACGTAGCGCAACGGCTGTTGGCTGAAGACGAGCGAGCGGATGCAGACGTACAGCTTCCTCGCGGGCCCGGACAGAGCACGCTGGTTCATGCACGGCCTGATCTTGAGGGTTTCAAAGATGCTGTGCTTGAGGCTGCGGAAGCGTCTGCCACCGGCTGGGCCGGCAGCCGCAAAGCTCTGATTTGCGACGTTTGGGACGAAGTTCGCACACGTTTCCCCGACTGGCGCCTGAGCGAGGTCGAGTTCAAAGGGATGCTGACGCAGGCGCATCGCACCGGACACCTCAGTCTGGCGCACGCTGACCTCAAGTCGAAAGAGCAAACTGCGGCGCTGCAGCGATCGGCCGTCAATTACAACAACACCGTCTGGCACTTTGTCCGATTGGCAAGTGAGACGGGAACACATCAAGCGCAAACCTATACTGCGTCCGGGAACACCAAAACATGACAACTGCCGTTCAAGAAACTCCGCCACTGGAACGATTGGCGGCCGCGTTCGAGCATTCGATCACGTGGGAAGAAGACGTCTGGCAAGCTGATCCCGTCGACGTGGAGGAAGTTCACGCCGATGCGCGGAGCCGGTTCTTCGATCTTCTCAAGTCGGTGGCGGGCCGTCGTGCAACCTCGACGCCGGCACGGATCATGTTGGTTCACGGCCAATCCGGCGCTGGAAAGACCCACCTGATCCGCGCGCTCCGAACGCATGCGCATCAGCAGGAGATCGCATACTTCGGCTACGCCCAAATGACGCCGGATGTCGCGAACTATGCCGACTACTTTCTGAAACGGCTCATTCACTCATTGGAAAAGCCCTACAATCCGCATGATCCGAAGGGGGAAAGCGGTCTCGGCCGGCTCACCCGCAAGATCGTTGAGGGATGCGACGCAGATCTGTCGACGTTGAGAGACGGCGACCTGGACGAGACCAGTCTGGCAAAACTCGTTCACGCTCTGGCGGATGAGATCGTCTCGCATGAGCGCTTTGCCGATCAGGAACTGGACATTAACATCATTCGCGCGCTGCTCTACCTGCAACGCGCTGACCCGCGCGTCGACCAGCGCATCCGGACGTATCTTTGCGGCCGCCCGCTGACCGCGCTCAGCCATGCCTCGGTTCAAGCACTCGACACCAACACGGGTGACGGCCGCGCTTTCGAGATTCTGGAGGCCCTGGGGCGCATTATGCTCGCCGTTGATGGCGCAGCGTTGGTGTTCTGCATCGATCAGGTTGAGGATCTGCGCTTCTTCGATGATGCGGAAGAGCGTTTTCAGCGCGCGGTGCGTGATCTGATCCAGCTTGCCAACCGCCTGCCTTCGGCCATCGTTGTGATTTCGTGCCTCGAAGACTTCTACGAACAAGTCCGCGGCGTTGTCGCACAGTCGTACATCGACCGCATCGAGAAGTCCGGCCCCGTCGCGTTGCTCGAATCGCGAACGGCGGAGGAAGCAGAACTGATAATCACGAAGCGCATCGCGCGGGAGTGCGATCGATCGGGGGCGACACACGCACCGGACCCCGCTGTCTATTTTGGTCCGGACCTCGGTGGTCGCTTTGGCGGCTTGTCGACACGCAAGTTGTTGCAGCACGCACAAGAAGTGCTGATGCAGCAGGTCAAACAGTCTCCCGATCCCGACGTCCCGGCCGGCCTTGTGTCGTCGCTGGCCGCGGCCCTTGGCTTTGGAGACAGTGGGAAAACGCCAGACACTACGCCGCCCCGACAGCCGGCACACGCCATTGATTACCGCGAAATCTGGGAGCGTTTCGTCAGCGGAAACGAAGCTGAGCTGGCGCCGGACAGCGACGATCAATTTACCGATGTTCTCGCGGCGACGCTTCGGCTCGCGGAAAAGGAATGGAGCGGTGAACTCCAGATCAAAGTGTCCCAGTTCGACGCCGGAGACGACACACCGACACTCGATCTGACGGTCCGTCACGGCAGTGGACACACATTCGAGTCCCGTATCTTCCTGTGCAACAAGCCGACCCAAGGCGGCGGCTTCAAGCGCCAGCTCGATCGGGTTATCGAGCGGATGGACGATCGCATGTGCTTCTTGCTGCGCGCCAGTGAGTTCCCGCCAACCAACCGCAAGAACCAGACGGCGCAGGCCTATCGAAAGTATAAGGATGCCGGCGGTCGCTCGTTGATTGTGCCAATTCCGGAATGGGAGCGCATGCTCACCGCGCGCGAGTTCCATCTTCACCACCGCCAGGACCCCGGCTTTGGAGACTGGTTCACGGACGCCAAACTGGTATCCGCGTTGGAGACGATTGCGCAGTTGCTGCGGCTCGATCTTGTCGCCCAGCCATCACGTTCCGAGCCGTCACGTGCTCAGCCTACGTCCGCCAAACCGTCTGCCTCCGAAGCATCATCAGCGCCTGTGCAGCCGACGGCTTCCGGCCCGACCGCCACGGAAGACAAGCCGGCGGAAGGTGCACGGCCCGGGTCCGACCAAACGAATCGGTCCTGGTCGCCTCTATGGGCGGATTGGACCGGTTGGGACAGCGGTGGGATTGGTCGACAACCGCAAACACCTGAGGCTGAAGGCGCCGCTGACAACGATCCGAACCCGGCAGCGGACGTGCCTCCAGGTCCGAGCGTTGAGGAAATCAAGGCCGACACAAGCAAGGTTTTTGTGGGCGACGACCTTTCAGGCAGCAGCCCGATTGCGCTGCCACGGAGCACGATGAAGCGTCACGCGGCCGTACTGGGTGGATCGGGTTCCGGTAAAACAACGCTTGCGTTGAACATTATCGAGCAGACCCTTCTTCGCGGAGTTCCAGCAATTCTGATTGATCGCAAGGGTGACCTCTGCAGCTACGCGAATCCTGACGTTTGGCGCGAAATCGCAAACGAGCCCGCGGATCGTCGGTCCGAGCGTGAACGTCTTGGCGATGCGATTGATGTTGCTGTCTACACACCAGGGCGGGCCTCCGGCCGTCCGATCTCGATCACGCTGCTCCCGAAAGGCATCAACGAGCTGCCGGGGCACGAACAGCAGCTGCTGGCCAATCTCTCTGCGGCGGCGCTCGGAGATATGCTGCATCTGAAGAACTCCGCAACGCACCAAAAGCAGTCGGGTACATTGTCAGTTGCGCTGCGAATCCTTGGTTCGCGTTTCAGTCGCGCCGTCACACTCGCGGATCTGATCAACCTGCTTGAGGAAGAAGATCCGGAGCTGACAGAACTGACGCAGCGGATGGATCCGTCTGGCAAGCTCCGCCGCGATCTCGTCGCGCAACTGGACAGTCTACGCCATCGCAATTCGGCGTTGTTCGACGGGGCGGGCGAAGATCTCCGGATGGAGTCGCTTCTCGGCCTGGGCTCGTTTGCACAACCTGGCCGCACGCGCCTGTCGGTGATCTACACGGGCTTTCTCGGCGACAACGAGAACATCCTTTTCTGGGTTTCCCAGTTCCTGTCCGAAGCGCTTCGTTTCTGCCAGCGCAACCCGAACGAGGAACTGCAGGCCCTGGTCATGCTGGACGAGGCGGATCTTTACATTCCGGCCAATGCAAAACCGGCAACGGCAGAACCTTTGCAGAGCCTGCTCAAGCGTGCGCGCTCTGCCGGCCTCGGTCTCATGCTCGCCACGCAATCTCCGGGCGATCTCGATTACAAGTCGCGTGACCAGATCACGTCGTGGTTCATCGGACGCGTGCGGGAAGACACCGCGCTGCGCAAACTCAAAGCGGCGTTCCAAAGCGAGAGCGGTCTTGACCCGACGTTGGTTCTACCGAACCAGACAGTCGGTGAATTCCATCTTGTTCAAGAAGGACGGGTGCGCGCTCTCAAGGCTCAACGCTCTCTGATCCAGGCGGAGCAAGTTCCGTTCGACCGGATCGAGATGCTGGCGAACGAAACGGAAAGCAACGACACGACGCAACTCCCCCTGTTTGAACCGGATACCGCTGCGTAAAGACCTCAAAATTCGCGGATTCGAACTCGGGTTGAGCTCAAAATGAGCTTAATATAATTCACGTTTTCGTGAATTATCGCCGATTTGTGAGCGGATGATCTGTCGACAATCATTTAGTGTTTCGCTCAGCTTTATCGTGACCTTATGTCACCAATTCCGGCATATATAACAGTTTTCTTACACTACGGGTTGTGTTGCATTGGGGCTACAACCGGCTCGGTATCGTTGTTGGAGGCCTCGAATTCCCTGTTGGAAATCTGTGGATTTCTCGCCGCAATCGAGATCTAATGAGAATGATCCGATAGCGTCCTAGAGGGTAGTGGCGCTGTCAGATTCGACAAGTGCGGGGTCGTGTAATGGTTGCGAAGTCTTTTGTAATGGTTTTGATCGCCAGCGTTCTGGTGCCGGCAATCAGTATCTGTTTGTTCTTGCTGCGGCAGGGACTACTGTAAATCTGGGAGCGACGTCGCATTCGCGGCTGTGATTACGGCAATATTTCCAATAACATAACGTCAAGATGATCCGGCTGACAGCAGGGCGGTCGTTTTACGGGTCACGTGAGACGGGACTTGGAGCCGCAAGGCGGCCACAAATTTGCTTTCTCGCTAAGATGTTGCTGGAGACGGTCAAAGTCGTCACGTTGTAAGCGAGGCGGCATGGTCATATTGCGCTTTCAGCTAGCTTCTTGGTCTTACTTCGACGGGGCCGATTGCGCAAAGGGATCGGGCAGCTCCAGCGCGACCTGGACAATTTCCGCTATAGGCGGAAGCACTTCGCCGGCCCGCGCCCATGATTGATTCATTTGGCTGACCGCCCATAACATCATGCCGTTGGGTGGCCGGCCAAGTAGATCAAGAGAACTGGTGTGGGATGGTTCCGGCTAGATCTGAAAGACTTCAAGAGTTTCCATACCACGTTCGCGGAACACGATGCTCTCGATCCTCCGATTTGTAACCCGACTGGTCGAGCTCGTTCTCTCCGTGCCTGTACGCATCGCCAGCGTGTTCCTTGTGAACGTCGCCTTCAATCCGAGACTGGGCGCCGTGCGCTATTTGGTATGGCTTGGGGTTGCCTATGTCGCGTTTGCACTCATTCTCGTATATGTCGTCGCGCCCGTCCGCGGTTACGTCGGAGCATGGTATCTTCACCAGAAGCTGACCTATGACGCCGAGCGGTGGCTCGCGACCGCCATCTACGATCGTCGTCGCGACTTCGTCGGCATATTCGACTCACGTCTCGACAGTCAGCGCGACGTCAATTTCACCGGCGACCCAATCGAGATCGGCAGCTACACAGCGAACCCCGACCACAAATCGATCCCGGTCCGCGCTGTGCCGGATCTGTACTGGCGCTGCCTCGTCTATCACGAGGATCGCCATCTCGGCACCTGGCGAAACCCCTCTGGCATTGATCTGGCCGGGGTGCTCAAGATTCCGCTGACCACAATCAATCGTAGCCTGCGAACCGGCGGCCTGCGCGGCGGAGTCGGCGGATCGACGTTGCCGATGCAGTTGGTTCGCGTGATCTACAAAACCCCGCCGCGGGTCGATGAAACGCCATGGGAGAAGATCGGCAGAAAGCTCGGCGAATGGTGGATGGCGCCTGTCATCTATCACGCGTTGACCCAGAACGGCGACAGGACACAACTTAAGCAGTGGGCCGCAAACCACCTCTGGCTGGCCCAGCGCACGGGCGGCGCACCTCTGCATGGCATTGAGGTTACGAGCCGCATTGTCTTCGGAAAAGAAGCCAAGGATCTCTCGGACGCCGAGCAGCTTGTTCTGGCGTCTGCCGTCAACAAGCCGATCATCCTCCTGCCGGGCAGTGATCGCTTGAACGCAGTCCGTCTTGACCGCTGGCGCTACATTCTCGAAGTGCGCGCAAGCCAATGTGCGGAACAATTGATTGACGACCCGGAGCGGCGCAAACGCACCATCGTCGCGCTGGTCGACATGGCCGGGGGACCGCCGGACCCCAAGGTCCGCCGACGGCTTCAAGCGGCGCTTGATGCCCACGCACCGGGATTTGCAAAGCGCGCAGAAGCCAATCCGCGTCTGCGAGCGAACGCTTTGATGCCAGCCGTCCGTCTCGGGCTGCGCGAAGAGCTGAAACAAGCGTTCGGACTGAACTGGAGACTGGCCGTTCGCGGCGTGACCACGACCGTCGACGCCGCGCAGAACCTCGCATTTCGTTCCGATGTCACAGACGTTCTCAAGAAGCTGGACCGACGCTGGTCGTCCGCGCTCAAGCCGGGTTTCACGCTGGATCCGGATCGGGTTGATGGCAGCCTCGACGTGCCGGACATTACACTGGTGGCAGCGGATGCGTCGGGGCGAATCGTTCGCTACTATGAGGCTCGCCAGACGGCCACCTACTTCGGCGCGATCGCAGCACGCGATCCGTCAACCGGCGCGTATCGTCGAGACCTGGAGAGCCGCGCGATTGCGTCGACCGGCAAGGTTTTGGCTGCGATCGCCATTGCAAACGCCGGGCGCGATCGTCTTTCGAGCGGCTATCTCGACGTCGGCGCTCCGGCACGTGGTTTGGAAACGTGCCGACGGAACGGGACGCTTCGGCGGCTGCGGACAGCGCAGGTTTCGTTTGCCTGTTCCTTGAACGGGCCAATCGAATGGCGTGCGGCTCAAGTCGGTCAACGCATGTTCGGCCGGTTGATCCAGGCCTTCCGGTTCACACCGCCCCCGGTGGACCCCAGTGGTGAGCCGACACCGCCATCAACAGCTGCGGTTCGCGGCCTGATCGCCGGTTCGCCGCGCAGGGTTCATCATATGTCAGCTGTTGTTCTTGCGGCTTTGACGAGATCGGCCGTCCGATCTGTTCGCCCGCCGACTTTGATATCAAGAATCGATGTCTCATCTCCGCTGCGTGCCGAGGCGTTCGCCAAGAGCCGCGAGCCGATCATCCAGCCGAATAGCGTCATCAAGCGCTCAGGCCGACCACTCATCAAAGCCCTACTTTCAGCCCCGCTTTGCTACCGCGCGAACGGGCGAAACCACGGTACGCTGCGTCAACTTGCACATTGGTGTGCAAGCCGACGCGGAGATCTGCGCCTGCACTTTGCCAAGACAGGCACGCAGGTGAACGAAGATCCGGATGAAACCGTCGACGTTTGGGCCACTGGCGGACTGCAATTCACGAACGGTGCGGCGTATTCGTATGTCGCGCTGATTGGAACGGGCACGCCGCGGCGTCCATTCGCAAGGCAGCTTCACGCGAGCCAATTGGCTGCGCCGTTGCTCGACGTCCTCTTGCGCGACCTGGCGAAACTCGCACGCAAACGGTCCGCGAGCGTGACACCACAACCGTCAAACGCACGATCGACTCAACGCCGATTCGCCCGGTCCCGCGACAACTGACACCCATCGTTTGCCGGCGCATCTCAGCGACCGAAACGCAGGCGCTGCACATCTGACGTGCGGCGCATGGCTACGCCATTCATCTCAGTTTCATGTTCGGTGCGCCACATCGGTCACGGTTTAGCCGCCCACGCGACCCACTCGCGTCACGGTTATTTCATAGGGCGTCATAAGTCGAACGGGGTCGAGTCTTTCCGTGGTGGCGGACTACGGTAGCTCTCGTAACGAGTGGACAGTGCTGGATGTTTTCAAGGCGGCCGCAACCTGACGTCACCGATTTTGATCGCACGCATTCCGGTTACGCGCTTCGTGCCGACGATGGATGGATGGAGCCGCCGCCGCCGCCGCGTGACTTCAAGAAGATCCTGCTGATCCTGGGATTGGGCGCGCTATCCTGGGTCGCAACCTATGTCGGTATGCTTGAATTGATTCAGGCCAACATGGGCAGCCTGTCCCTGCCGACTCAGGTCATCATCGGCTTTTCCGTTGCGATGTTGATGACGATGATCATCTGGCTGCTGGATCAGATGTTCGCACCGCTTCCGTTCCTGACCAAACTCACATACGTGGCCGGCTACGTCTTCCTGACGATGATCTCGGTCGGCTTCGGCTTTGGGTTTTACTGGAAGGTTCTGGAAAGCCGATCGGAAGCGTCGCGGTCCGCGGAAAGTGCGGTGACGCAAGTCCAGTCGTCGCTTGTCGCTGCAGCGTCACGGCTGGATCAGCTGCAGACCACGCTCACCGATTTGACGAAGCTCTCGGCTGCGAAAGCCATCGAAGAACGCGAGCGCGGTACATCGTGCCCGAACTCGCAACCGGGCGACGGTCCACGTCGCCGCCTGCGTGACAACGATGCGGCACGGTTCAGCTACGCGAGCAATTTCGTCAAAGGCCGGCTGACAAAGATCAAGGCTGAACTGAGCGGACTCGACGGCGCGCTGCTTAAGATCACATCTAATGACCGGTCAACGATTGATCCGAAGACGGGCACGCGAAACGCGTTCATGCGGTCACTGTCGCACAAGCTCGAGCTGACAACATCACGCTTCAACGCCTTCGCGTCTGATCCGCAATTGCGCCAGATTCGCACCGACCTCGACAAGCGCGCATCGACGACGATTTTCCCGACCGGCAGAAATGGCCGCACCTTTTCGTGCCCGGATCCGCAACTGCAAGCCGCGCTTCGCGGAGTCGTGACCGCGATCGATCAACTTCCGCAACTCCAGAAACCGTACATCGCTACGGTCGAAGGGTCGGAAGCAGTGATCGAGGCGTTCCGCAGGCTTGGTGCGACGTTTCAGGGCGCACTCCTGTTCAAACTCCCCCCATCTGCCGACGAGATGCGGGAGCTGCAGAAAAAGGCGGTGCGTCGCGCCGAGAACACGGGCAGTGCGCAGCCGGTCGTGACGACGCTGCAAGGTGGATTGGCAAAACGCGACTACATTCCGCTCGCCATTGCGCTGTTTGTCGATGTCTGTCTGCTGCTGGTGTCGATCGGGCGGCCGATGAATCGAATGGACGGCCTGATCCCACGCATGCGCATGGCTGAAAGCGGTCCCGTGTATCAGATCCTGTCACGGTTTTCCGAGATCCACGGCGATGAAGAGGTGCGCAAGAAGTTCGAAGTCTTCCGCCATGTGGTGTTCGATTTCAATGGCGATTACTACGTCGCCGTCCCACTCGACGCACCACGCCGCAAGTCGCCTGAGGAAGTGGTGCGCTTGCAGCAGGAAGCCCACCTTCTCGCCAACCTTTTTGCGAGTTTCGAAAAAGAGAAGATCTTCGCGCGCGTTATTAATCCGCTTTTGAGCACGAGAACGATCCAGCGCAAGTTGAGACGTCAAGGCAGCGACTTTGCCGATGCGCAAGCGTTCCGGATTTATCGGTTCAAGGATGGCGCATGGTCCGAGATCATTCTTGGCGCAATTATGGGTGCGTCGCGCCGGGCGCGTGCAGAGCGGCGCGCAAAGCTCGCCGAGGATGGTCACATCTTGTCGACGCCAGCAGCTGCCGATCGTCCGGCTTCTGATGACCAAGACGTTGGTGACCAAGACTCGGATCGTCCAGACTCAAATCTTCAAGACTCTCGTCTCCAAGACACCGGTCGTCGGCCCTTTGAGCACCCGATTGCAGATGTATTTGCTGAATCTGTCGCTGAGGCTCGATCCTCGCTCGGTCAGTCCGCAGCGGCGACGCCGCCGTTGCGCGCGCGCCAAGCGGATGACCGGCCGATACCTGTTGACAGAGCCCACGCGCAACGGTTCGGGCCTTACGCCGCGAGTGCGGCGCGCGAGCAGCAGGAGGCGCTTCAGGACCTCGACGATGTCGTCGTTCCAGAGTCCGAACCGAAGACTGCTGCCGACGCCGAGACACCGCCGACGGGCCAAACTGAGCCGCGGCGGCGGGAGCGCATTGCTGATCGGCTCCGGCGAATCAGAGAAGCAAATACGCCTCCGGAGGAAGCAGACGTCACGATCCACCAGGCACACGCCGCGGCACCGTCGACCGTAGATAATGTGGTGCACATAAACCCGCACAGAACTCAGTCGTCCTCTGATGCATTTTCAGAACAATCGGCCATGTCCATCGAAACGACACCGGCGCATGACCGGATGTCCGAGATCGTATCTCCACCCCCGATTGATCACCGTGCTGATCGAGCAGAAGTACGCATTACGGAAACAAGACGCACGGTCGACGTCTCGCTTCCACGACCCGAAACAGTCACGCCGCCTGCGCTTCCGCGCACCGAGCTGATCGAAACGTCCGCTAACGATGTCACAGTGGGCGATATAGATGTGGAAAACCCGAACGATATGCCGCATTCGGGTCTAACGGGGACACTGGCCGAGGTGCGCCAAAGCAAGGCACCGCCGTCTTTGCGGGATGCCGAAGTGACTATCCCAACTGATCGCGCGGATGATGAGCCTGCAGAAGGCGACGGTTCGCTGTTTCAGCGACTTGCGCCAGCGCGACCACCAACCCCCAATAAAGGTTGAGGACAATCCAAAGTTGTTCGTGTGAGTCCAGATTTCGGCCATGAGGCAATCAAAAATTTACCGTCCTCAGGTTCACTCAAGGTTGGCGACGATGCGAAACCGGCGTCGCTAGACCAGCCGCTGCACCGAAAGGGACAAGACAGAAATGAACAACCAGGCCCCAAAGTCAGCCAAGTCCGAAGCCAGAGCAGCAAAGGTCAATCGATTAACGCGTTTTATTCTTGATGATGCGTCGCACGCTGCATCCGGCAGTTCTGACCGGCAGATCAACTGCCTGGTGATTGCCAAATCCGCCGATAGCGCAGTCGTTGCGGCGGTAGAGGCCGCCCGCAAGCAAGCGGGGCCGGATAAACTCACGCTGCGGGTTATCTGCGCTGAAGCAGCGGAGAGCCTGACCTGGCCCAACGTGACAGCGCAGGATGAGATCCGGATGATAGGCAACAGTAGCCTGATGGATGCCCACGAGCGGCTGATTGTCGGGGCGACATCCGTGTGGACCGGCGACAGCCTGCGACGGGCTCCAGACAAGATTGATGCATTTGAAGCATTTGATGCCAACGACGAGGCGGCAACACTGTGGGCAGCTCGATCGTTCGAAAAACTCTGGAATCTCGCTGTTCCGGCACGGCCGCTAACGCGCGACGACGGAGCCGATGCCCAGCTTATCCACAACGGCTCGACCGTGCGGCTGGCGATCGGAAAACCGGCAGATCAAAGCCGGCACTAGCATGCGCGCCCGTACCGGCGCCCAATTTACGACTGCGACACACGGATTGATGGCCGCTCAGCATTGCGCTCAGTGAACGTGATTCGGCCAGACTATCGGACCCAGACTATCCGACCCATTCTGCCGAACCCATTCTGTTGCGTGAGATCACCGCACCGGGCATACGTTCGCTGTTCGAGACGGCCCACCCTATGATTGTGCGCGTTATGGTCCTGCACGCCACCGTCGCCCGCGTTGCTCCTGCACCAGTTTTCAAATCTTGATAGCGCGCTTCGACAGCGCAGCTCCAGCATCCTGATCTCGGGCAGGCTCGGTCCAACTCAAGTGGCCATGCAAGCGCTGCGCATGAACACCGCTCATCAGCAGGCATTGCTCGAAACGACCGGAACAAGGCGGAAAGACCACGCAAGCGCGCCCAAGCCCAGATAATCAGGGATGATTGACCACGCCGCCGCCATTCCCGGCTGGCGAGAAAGCG
The DNA here is from genome assembly GCA_039039985.1 of Pseudomonadota bacterium. GTDB lineage: Bacteria > Pseudomonadota > Alphaproteobacteria > Rhizobiales > Hyphomicrobiaceae > JBCBWG01. Next base: position 22,508 of record JBCCOV010000053.1, read on the forward strand.
GACATGCTCTCGTTGACCCGCCTCTTTGCGCAGGTCGAAACCAATCGAGTGTCCGCCATGATCCGACTTTTCATTGCCGTTGGCCTGACGTGCTTGGCTATTGCCATTGCACATGCACAGACACCCAAGTTCGCTCACGAAGAGTCGACCCGAAGTGCGGCTCGCTACGAGGCCTGGCTGAAAAAATCATGGAAGCCTAACGATGCGCCGGCGGATGTGCATCGCGATGCCGGGGCCGCTGTTCTCGCGAGTGGTCGGTCCGCGCGCCTTGCAGCACGTCACTTCGCGCTCGCCGTTGTCACCGATCCACGCGACGCTCAGGCTTGGCTAGGACTGGCCCGCGCGCTGCTCGCGATTCCCAAGAAGGATCTGAAAAGCTCAGAGCGTTACAGCACGCCAATGAACGCGGCTGGGGCCGCATATCTGGCGTTTCGTCGCGCATCAACTCGTGAACTCAAAGCTGATGGCCTGGTCGTTCTTTCCGAAGCGCTACAGAGGCGGTCGCAATGGCGGCCGGCCATTGACGCTCTGGCCGTGTCGCTCGCGCTGAACGACGCCCTATCGACCCGCGCCGCCTATGACAAGCTGCAGCTGGCGCATGGCTTCCGCATTCTCGACTATCGCGTCGAAAACGAACGTGCGACCCCACGCATGTGCGTGCGGTTCTCAGAGGCGCTGTCAGCCAATCAGAAGAACCTCTCGGGCTATGTCTCGGTCAACGGCCAGGACGTCAGCGACGTTCGTGTTGAAGGTGCACGCCTTTGCCTGGGCGGGCTGACGCACGGACAGCGTTACGATGTTCGCGTCCGCGCGGGTCTCGCCGCCAAGATCGGCGAAACACTGCGCAAAACCGCTGCCTTGTCCGTTTACGTTCGCGATCGCAGCGCACGCGTTCGCTTCACAGGGCGCAACTACGTTCTGCCACGCGTGGGACAAGCGGGCATCCCTGTCGTCTCGATCAATACAGATCGGGTTGCGTTCGAGATCTTCCGCATCGGCGACAGAGCTCTCGTCAAATCCGTTATCGATGGCGAGCTGATGCGGCAGTTGAATTCCTGGGAGACGCAGCGCCTCCGTACGGAAAGCGGCGCGCGCGTCTTTGCCGGCGCAATTGACGTGCGCCGCCAGCGGAACGGGGAAGTGACCACGGCAATTCCCGTCGCAAGCGCGGTGCCGAAGCTCCAGCCCGGCGTGTATGTCATCTCGGCCCGGCCGGACGGGGCCAAAACCGATGCGCGTGCGACGCAGTGGTTTGTTGTCTCCGATCTCGGCCTGACTGCGATCACAGGCACAGATGGTGTGCATGCCTTTGTGCGGTCGCTTGAAACGGCGACGGCGGTTGCGGACGTGACCGTGCGCCTCGTCGCGCGCAACAACGAAGTGCTCGCACGCGGAAAGACGGATCGCGAAGGCCATGTGCGCTTCGACGGCGCCATCGCGCGCGGCGAAGACGGCCTGGCACCGGCACTGCTTGTTGCAGAGACCGACGCTGGTGACTACGGCTTTCTCAACCTGAGCGAAGCCGCGTTCGATCTCACTGATCGCGGCGTTACGGGACGCGTGCCTCCCGGCGCGGTCGACGCGTACGTGTACACAGACCGCGGCGTTTACCGCCCAGGCGAAACAATTCATGCGTCGGCGCTGCTCCGCACGCGGGCCGGCGTCGCAGCCAAACTTCCAGCAACACTGAAGCTGAAGCGACCGGACGGTGTCATCCATAAGCGCATCGCATTTACCGATCAGGGCGCCGGCGGCCGCACGACGGCGATCGCGCTGAGCCGCGGCGCAATGACCGGCACATGGCGGCTGTCCTTGCACCTTGATCCGAAGGCCGATCCGATCGCCGAAGCGACCGTGCTGGTCGAGGACTTCGTGCCGGAGCGGCTCGCGCTCGACGTGACCGCCGAGACCAAGACACTCCGGGTGGGAACGCTTGGACGGCTCGCAATCGCCGGCCGTTATCTCTATGGGCCGCCCGCCGCCGATCTACCTGTCGAAGGCGACATTGTGGTGCGTGCGGCCTCGAAGGGTGACACAGCACATCGCGGGTATCAGTTTGGCAATTCCGAGGATGTCGTTGCGGCAGTCCGGGATACGCTGAAAGGGACGCCGCGAACGGATAAGGCTGGCCACGCCAAACTTGATCTCAAGTTGCCAAAGATCCCGCGGACGGCGCGCCCGTTGGAAGCCGTCGTCGCGGTTCGCCTGCGCGAGCCCGGGGGGCGGACCATTGAGCGCTCGGTCACATTGCCCGTGGCAGCCACCATGGCCCGGGTCGGCTTGAAGCCGCTGTTCGAAAACGGTGTTGTCGATGAGGGTGCCTCGGCCGCGTTCAACATCATCGCCGTCGATGCAGAAGGCAAATTGCAGGATCGTGCCGGCCTGAGTTGGTCGTTGGTCCGCCTGGAGCGCGTCTGGCAGTGGTTCAAGCGTGACGGTCGTTGGTCCTATGACGCCGCAACCGTGCC
>JBCCOV010000054.1:0-24825 GCA_039039985.1 Pseudomonadota bacterium
CCGCGCGGGCGGCGCAACGCGCCGGGCCGCATTCGCGGCCTGGGGTACCAGACGGCTAACCCGCGCTGGTTATTTGTCGTTCGCGGCCTGGGGATCGTCTTCGCAGGATGGCCAGCGCTTGAGCCGCGAGCGTGCGAACAGCGCCAACTAAAACGCGCTCAAGTAGCGAGCGCTTGTCGCGAGCGGTAGCGCACGTAAAAACTCGCGAACAGCGCCACGTAAAGACATGAATCTGACTTAGCGCGACACGCCTTAGCTCGCACGAACGGAAATCGCGCCGCGTTCGATCATGAAGGTGCGATCGATGAGGTCGCGGACGTGTTGCTCGTTGGAGTCTGCGATCAGGACCGCCATGCCCTCTTGCTTCAACTCGAAAATGATCTGGGCAAGGCGTTGCGCGAGTGCCGGTGCAACGCCTTCGAACGGCTCGTCGAGTAGCAGCATTTTGTTGCCGCACAACAAAGCACGCGCAAGCGCAACCAGTTTCTGCTGGCCGCCGGACAATTGATTGGCGCGCCGTTCGCGAAAGCCCGCCACTTCCGGCATCTTCTGATAGACCCATTGCAGACGATCGTTGGCATTCTCCATGCGCGTCGACCACGCCGGCAGCAGCACGTTCTCTTCGGCCGTGAACTCCGGCACGAGCTTCCGATCCTCCGGCATGTAGCCGACGCCGAGACCGGCGCGGCGGTGCGTCGGCAGTGTCGCAAAGTCCAGACCGTCGAAAACGACGGCGCCGTCAATCCTTTTGATCAACCCCATCACCGCGCGCATGAACGTGGTCTTGCCGGCACCGTTGCGACCAATCAAACCCGCCATGATCCCTGTCGGCAAGTCGAGCGAGACCTGGTCCAGGACCTTTTGCGAACCGAAGTAGACGTTGAGGCCGTTGACATTCAACATGGTTCCAACCTCACTCGCCTGCGGCTGCTGTGGTGTGCAGCACGTCGCCAATCACATACTGCCTTACGTGTTCGTCGCGCAGGGCTTCCTCCGGTGGTGCATCGGTAATGATCCGGCCGTCGTAGAACGCGAGAACGCGGGTTGCGTACCGTGAGACGATCTCCATGTCGTGCTCAACAAACAGCGTTGTCACGTTCTGCTCTTTGAGCGCGGCAATCACGATATCCATGATCGCAAACTTTTCGGCCGCGGTTACGCCGCTTGTCGGCTCGTCCAACATCAGCAGCTTCGGGGCGTGGACGCTGGCCATTGCAATGTCGAGAAGTTTGCGAACACCTTGCGGCAAGGTTTGTGCGTACTGGTCGCGATACTCCAAGATCTGATAGCGCCGCAGCACGTCCTCACAGCGGCCCATGCGATCGGCGGTGGCCAACGGCCGCCAGAACGGCATTGCGCCGCCCTCAGCAACGCCCATGGCGATCATTAGGTTCTCGAAGGTCGTGGCCGTCGCGAAGAGTTGCGGAATCTGAAACGAGCGGCAGATGCCGAGATCCGTCGCATGCTTCGGGTCGAAGCCGGTGATGTCGCGGTCGTAAAAGAACAGGCGGCCGCTGGTCGGCGTCAGATAGCCCGTGACCATGTTGACGAACGTCGTCTTGCCGGCCCCGTTCGCGCCGATCACGCCAATGACTTCGCCTTCGTTGATGATGACGTTGATATCATCAGCCGCGACAACAGCGCCAAAACTCTTGTTCAGCTTCTCAGCGCGCAGGATCGGCGCCATGCTCGCCCTCCCTTGATCTTTCGATCAGGCTCCACAGCCCACCGGGCAGGAACATGATCACTGCGAGCAAACATCCCCCGACAACGAACTGCCAAGCCTGCGGCGCGTACTCGACCGCGAATGTCCTCAAGATCTCAAACACAATCGACCCAATGAGTGGCGCAAGAACGTTCCCGACACCGGACAGGACGGTTACGAAAACGAACTCGCCTGACTGGATCCACCACACCATCTCCGGGTCGACGTGACCGATCGCGATTGCCGCCAGTGCGCCGCCGGCCCCCGCGAGTACGGCTGCCACAACGAACTTGAAATGAACTGCGACGCGTGCGGAAAAGCCAAGATATTCAACACGCAACTCGTTATCGCGAATAGCCCTCGTCAAACTGCCCATCGTGCTCGTGAGATACCGGTCGACGAACAGGCAGGAGAGCCATGCGATGAGAGCCGTCATGACATACAAAATGCGCTGCAGTTCTTGAGGATCAGCGGGTACGTATCCGAGATAGCTGGTCTGGACGACATTAAAGCCGTCGGTCGAGCCGAGACTTTCGCTCTTCACCAGCACGCCGTAGAAGATCATGGAAAAGGCCATACAGAGCATCGCGAAAAAGATCTCGCGATAGCGCCGCAACAAGAAGCCCAGGAAGAATGCGAGAATGCCGGCGCCGATCGCGGAGACGAGAACCAACAGCAACGCGTCGCTGATCGGCACATAGAGCGGCAGGATGCCAACCGTGTAGGCCCCCGCGCCATAGAACAATCCCTGCCCGAATGAGACCAGGCCGGTTCGCCACAACAGCATCAGGCCCAGGACAACCAGCCCTTTTGCGAGACTGACAATCCCGAGAAACACGGCCCAGTCCGGCAGCAGGAACACTCCTGCGACCAGCGCCAGTGGTGCGATCACATACAGAAGAACGGTTTGAACGGTCGGAGACATGGTGATCCTTAAATCTTGCGGGCCTTCTGGCGCATGAAAAGACCCTCCGGCCGAAACACGAGCACCAGTGTCATAACGGCATAGATCACAAACAGTTCGGCTTGCGGGAAGAGATGGACCGAGGCGGCGCGACTCAAACCCACAGTCAACGCGCCAACGATCGCGCCCCAAATGCTGCCCATCCCGCCGATCACGACGATTGCGAATGCCAAAACGATAACCTCAACGCCAATGCCCGGCGCGACAGAGATCTTGGGCGCCATCACGGCTCCGCCGAGACAGCCGAGCGCGGCCCCGATGATGAACGTCATGGTGAAGTAGCGGTTGACGTTGATGCCGAACGCGGCGGCGAGCTCGGGATCATGGATAACGGCAAGCAGCAAACGGCCGTGCGACGTTCGGTTGAGCAAGATCCACGTCAACACAGCAAGGCCGACAGCCAGCGCAATCAACGCGAAATCATAATTTGAATAGATCAGCGTTCCGAACTGCGTTTCTCCAAGCAGCGAATACGGCTCGAATGCAAAATAGGGATTGCCACCCCAGATCCAGATAATGACGTCTTCGAGCATCAAGAAGCTGGCGAATGTCACCAGGACGATGATGACCTCATCGCGCCCGTACATGCGCTTCAGCAAACCGACTTCGAGAATGAGACCGAAGATGCAGCCGAGCGCGACGGCGACAGCCACCATCATCACGAAGCTGCCCGCGCCGGGCAGGCCCGTCGCAAACCACCAGCCGATGATCGTCGCGGACGCATATGCGCCGAAGGCGTAGAATGAGCCGTGCGCGACGTTGAGGATTTTCATGACGCCGCAGATCAGCGTCAGACCGAGAGCGACCAAGAACAAGTACGAGGCCTCGATCAGACCGTCGATCACGATGGCAAGTGCGGTTAGCATGCGGGCTCCCCCAGGTGCATGTCACGGACCTTTCGCGTTGGGGTTGTGATCGTGACGCGCGGCGCGTTTCAAGGCTGATCAGCACGGCAACTGGGCGCCTTGGCTCAGGCGTAAAGCCGTCCACGCACACGGTGGGTCAAGTGTCTCAGACGATCGCCGCCACACAGTGTATCTTATGAGTGAAAGCCCGAGCGCGGATACCGAACAATGGTGATCCGTGCACCGGGCATGACGACGTGCACACAACGTCTTTGAGTGCACGTCACCCGGTCGTCGTATTAGCAAGACGCACCCTTCATGCCGCCACGAATCCAGTCGACGCTCTTAACGCCGTCGGGCGGATTCACACACGTCGCCGGGTAGTAAACGATCTCGCTGATGGTCTGTTGACCCGTTTTCGAGTCCCATTTGCTGATGCCATAGGCCGTCTCGGTAATCGCTTGCTGGCCATTGCCGAGCTTCATCTCAACCGTCGTACCGAATGCTTCGAACGTCTTTCCGCGCAACCCTGCTGCAGCCTGTTCCGACGTCGGCTTTTTACCGCCAGCGTCTTTTGCTGCCGCGTCATACGCGAGTTTCAGGCCAATTAAGGCTTGCGCCATTTGGTAAGCCGGGTAGGTCGGTGGCGTATTGAAACGATCCTGATACTTCGCACGGAACCAACGGTTCAACTCGGTGTCACGGGCCAGCACGCCATAGGGCCCGCGCGCACCGATAATCACGCCATCAGGAAGGCGGCGACCAAGACGGAACATGACCGTTTCCGCCGTCGTCATGACCATTTTTGTGCGCTTATGCAGGCTGCGCGCTGCCGACTGCAGGATGAAACTCTCAAGATCACCGCCCCACAAGGATGAGTGCAGAATCTGCGGTGGCGTTACGGACAAGCGAGAGATCTCGGCACCATATTGCCCTTGGAACAATTTCGGCCATAGCGGCTCTTTCACGCTGACTGCCGGCAGGAGTTGTTTCATCGCCAGTTCGAAGTCGCGCCAGGAATCCTGTCCCCAGGCATAGTTCTGGTTGATGCCTTGCGCGCTGGCCGTATCCGGAAACTTGGTGGCGATATAGCGTGCGGCGCCGACGCTATCCATCGTCGCCGTGGCACTCGTGCGGAACACGTAGCTGTACTTGCCGTCCTCGTAGATCCTGGGCGTGCCGCAGTCGAACAGGATCGTAAACGTCTTCAGCTCCTCCGCGACCGGCGCGACAGCAAGACAGCTGCCCGACGAGATGTAGCCGACCACGGCGTTGATGCCCTGGCGCTGGATCATATTGCGATACTCGGTGACCTGCTTGGTCGTGCCACCAGCCTCGTCAACGTAGACGGGTTCGATCTCAAGGCCTGCCACGCCCTTGGAGTTGTAGGGTGCCGGAACCTCGCCCTTGTTGATCGCCTCGATGACCAATTCCGCCGCGTTACGCGAGGGAATGCCAAACGGGCCGGCTGCAGCTCCCGTGTAAAATGCGACAATACCAACTTTGAGTTTGCCTTGGGCCAACACCTGCGAGCCGAATGCGCCAACGGCAAGCGCTAACGCAGCGAGCCCTGCGCCACGCAACCAATTCCTACGCAACATTGCGTTTCCTCCTCCTGGACCGCATTCGCATCTCCGTGCGATATCCGCCCGATTCCTGATAAGTACGCCAAGCCAGTGCACACCACAGGATCGCCCAGGTCAATTCTCGAGTGCGATTGCAACTGTCAATCTGGCTCGGCTCACAGAGTTTCGGCGGTGTCGACTTGAGCACATTGATTGGCGTCACTGGCTTGTGCGCCGGCCAATCACACAAGCTGCCAGAGCTGTGGTACATGTCACAACGGAACTGAGCGATAACGACGGAGAGGTCGATGGTCGTAACCGGGACAGGAACGTTTATGGTGCGTGCGGTGGTCGCCGACCCGGCTGACCGCCCCGATTTCGATGCCTGGTATCAAGACGAGCATCTTCCAGATGCCGTCGCCAAGTTTTCGGCGCTTCGAGCGTGGCGTTGCTGGAGCGCAACTGACCCCAGCGTGCACTTTGCATTCTATGAGTTTGCCGATGTTGCTGCCGCATCGGCCATTCAGGACTCGGCTGCACTCAAGGGCCTTGTTGCCGATTTCGATGCGCGTTGGGGCGACCGGGTTACACGAAGCCGCGACGTTCTCAACTGTGTCGGAACGCTGCAAGCGACCTGACTCCAAATCCGCTCAGCACGAAAGTCTCGGCGTCAGGTCGGTCGGGGAAGCGTTGTATGACCGCGCGATATCAAGCTCTGGTTGCCGGAGCAACCGGCGCAACATCCAAGCGCCTCGTCGACCTGTTGGCCGGCGATCCGGACTGGGACGTTATCGGCATCGCCCGCAACCCACCCGTCGGCCATGGCACCTCCGTGCGATACATGTCAGCAGACCTGACCGACGCAAATGCACTGCGTGAGATCAGTTCCGCATTTACCGATGTCACGCATCTCTTTTACTGCTGTCGCGCGCCGCATGGTGAGACCGGCGTTGAAAGCGTTGCTGACAATGTCCGCATGCTCACCGACGTTCTCGACGCTGTAGACACCCGCGCGCGAGGCCTTCAGCACGTGCACCTCGTTGAAGGCGGCAAGTGGTACGGCATGCATCTTGGCGCATTTCCAACGCCGGCCTACGAAGACGACCCGCGCCATCTCCCGCCCAACTTCTACTACGATCAAGAGGACTATCTGCGTGCGCGGCAAGCAGGCGAACGGTGGACTTGGTCAGCGTCGCGGCCGAATTTCATTACCGACTTTGCGCCGGAGCGCCCGCGCAATCTCGTTGCCGTTCTTGGGGCTTGGGCCGCGATCTGCCGTGCGTGCGGCATGGCATTGGACTATCCTGGTCAACCTGGTGCCTTCACCGCTCTGGCCGAACTGACAGACGCGACACAGCTGGCTCGGGCAATGCGGTTCATGGCCATTACGCCGGCGTGTGCCAATCAGGCGTTCAATGTCACGAATGGTGAGCCCTACCGCTGGCAGCGGTTCTGGCCGCGCCTTGCGGATCTCTATGAACTCGAAACCGGGCCAATCCGCCCCCTGCGGCTCGGCACGTGGATGGCCGACAAGGAACCGCTCTGGCAGCAACTGGTGGCCGAACACAACCTCATCGATCAACCGATGTCCGACGTCGTCTTATGGGACTTTGCGGATTTTGCACTGAACCAGAATCACGACGTGTTCTACAGCATGACGAAACTGCGCAATGCCGGCTTCCGTGACAGCGTCGATACGCACGCGACGCTTCTTGCGCAAATCCAAGCCTACCGAGACGCCCGCGTGTTTCCTTGATGCACCCGCGCGTCATTCGGTACGGCCCGGATCCAGCACCAGGATGGCGCGAAAGTCATTCACGTTCGTCAACGTCGGGCCGGTCATGACGAGATCTCCAAGCGCTTGGAACACGCCGTAGCCGTCATTGTCCGAAAGACGCGACGACAGGTCGAGGCCGGCAGCCGTTGCCCGTGCAATCGTATCCGGCAAGACAACGGCGCCGGCGTTATCTTCCGTGCCGTCAATGCCATCGGTATCGCACGCAATAGCTGCAATGCGCGGATCACCGCCGAGAGCGACAGCCAGCGCCAGCAGGAACTCCGCATTGCGTCCACCGCGTCCAGTACCGCGCACCGTAACCGTGGTTTCCCCACCAGATAACAAGACGGCCGGTGGTGCTGCTGGCTGACCATGGCGCGCGATTTGCCGCGCAATCCCAGCGTGAACGATTGCGACCTCACGCGCCTCGCCTTCAATTGCATCGCCAATGATGACTGGCGTAACCCCGTGCTGGCGGGCAACTGCGGCGGCGGCTTCAAGTGCGGCCTGTGGCGTTGCGATCAAATGAAACTCGGATGTTGCAAACGCCTGATCTCCCACCTTAGGCGTCTCACTCGCCGGCGTGTCGAGCCAGGCCCGCACACGGGGTGGCGGTTCGATCTTGTAGGCGTCAAGCAGCGCAAGCGCATCAGTGCGCGTCGTTGGATCCGGGACGGTCGGGCCCGAGCCGATGACTTCGGGACCGTCGCCCGGGACATCCGAAATCGCGAGCGTAACAACCCGTGCCGGCATCGCCGCTTTCGCGAGCTGACCGCCCTTGATCGCGGACAGATGTTTGCGGACGCAGTTCATCTCGCCAATTGTTGCGCCTGACTTCAGGAGCGCGCGATTGACGGCCTGCTTGTCATCCAACGTGAGATCACCGGCTGGCATCGTGAGCAGCGCAGACGCACCGCCAGACATCAGGCAGACAACGAGATCATCCGACGTTAGACCAGTCACGGCCGCCATGACTTGCCGTGCGGCATCCTCGCCTGCGGCATCCGGCACGGGGTGAGCTGCCTCGATGACGCGGATCTGATCTGTTGGGACGGTATGCCCGTAGCGCGTGACAACAACCCCCTCGCATGGACCGGCCCACGCGACTTCAAACGCGCGTGCCATGGCGGCAGCGGCCTTGCCCGCGCCAACCACAATCGTGCGACCGGACGGCGGTGACGGAAGATTTGGAGCCACACAATGGGCAGGATCGGCCGACTTGACGGCTGCAGCGAACAGCGTCTGCAACAGCTCTCGGGCGTCGGTTTGCATTCTTGATCCTCCCAGTTGAAACTTGTTTGCCGGGGTAGCACGGGTGCGACTACGACTTTGCAGAGGATCTACGGAAAGCCGGTGGCAGCGCAAGCCACCGTCTGGTCCGGGGTTTGGCCTGCGCAGGTCACCTGCGCCAATACTACATGACTTGGAGAGATGGCATGAGCGAATCCCTAGAACAACATGGGCAAGTACGGATTGGCGAGTCCGTTCTCCGCGTTGAAGACGACCGGTTCCTGCGCGGGGCCGGGCAGTACATCGATGATTTGACGCCAACGGATGTTGCACATGCAGCACTCCTTCGCTCTCCGATGGCCCACGCCAAGATCACACATCTCGATGTTGCCAGCGCGCGATCGGCGCCCGGTGTTCTTTTGATTGTGACAGGTGCTGAATGGGTCGCATGCGGGTACGGTCCGATCCCGACGAAGTGCGCAATTCGAACGTTGCGCGACGGCAGCCCGATCCGGATACCCGACCGCCATTGCCTCGCAGTTGACGACGTACACCACGCCGGCGAACCCATTGTGCTGGTGGTTGCGGAGACAAAGGCGCAGGCGCTTGATGCCCTTGAGATGATCGAAATTGATTTCGAAGAGCTGCCGGCTGTCGTTGAGCAAAAGGCTGCGCGCGGCCACGGCGAAGCTGTGCTGTGGGATGTTGCGCCCGACAACATTTGCCTAGACTACGAGCTTGGCGACCGTGACGGCGTCGAGGCCGCGATCGAAAACGCGGATCAGGTCGTCACGCTTGAAATGCGTAACAGCCGCGTGACGGCCGTCGCAATGGAGCCGCGCGGATGCGTCGGAATGTATGAACCGGCAAACGACAGCTACACGCTATGGAACTCCTCTCAGAACATTCACGCCAACCGCGACGTTTTCGCAGAGCAGATCTTATGCGTTCCCAAAGATAAACTCCGCCACGTTGCGCCGGATGTCGGAGGCGGCTTTGGCGTCAAAAACGCGCTGTATGCTGAACCCGCTCTGCTGCTTCATGCGTCACGGCTGCTCGACGGTCGCCCGGTGAAGTGGGTCGGCGATCGCAGCGAGTCGTTCCTCAGCGATGTGCACGGTCGCGATCAAGTCTCCACCGTCACGCTTGCGCTCGACGCCGACGGCACGTTCCAAGCGCTCAAGGTTACGAATATCGGCAACGTCGGTGCCTGGTGCGGAACGATCGGGCCATTCACGCCGACGGCCGGCTCAGCACGCACCCAAGGTGGCCCTTACGCCTTTCCGGTGCTCTACTACTCTGCGGAAGCGGTGTTTACGAACACGTCGCAAACGGATCCCTACCGCGGCGCCGGTCGCCCGGAAGCGAGCTTCCATATCGAGCGCGTTATTGACTTTGCCGCGCGCAAGCTTGGGCTCGACCGTATCGAGCTGCGCCGGAGGAATCTCATCCCAACCGATGCGTTGCCTTGGAAAACATCCATGGGCCTGTCGATCGACAGCGGCAACTTTCCCGTCGTCTTCGATCAGGCGCTTCAGCTCGCGGACTATGCAGGCTTCTCCGGACGCGCCGCCCAGGCACGCGTACGGGGGCGTCGGCGTGGATTTGGGCTGGCGCCCTACCTCGAATGCACGGGCGGTGCGCCGAAGGAAGAGGCGAAAGTGACGTTTGACGCCGATGGTACCGTCACTCTCGATGTCGGGAGTCACTCAACCGGGATGGGTCACGAGACCGCTCATGCGCAGATACTCTCCGATCAATTGGGGATCGCGCTAGACCGAATTCGCTTTCGCCAAGCCGATACGGCGTTGACCGAGACCGGCGGCGGACACGGCGGTTCGCGCGGTATGGAAGTCGGCGGCAACGCGGTGCTGGCCGCAGCTGAGCAAGCGGCGACGCACCTGCGGACGTTGGCAGCGCACCTTTTGAACTCAACACCGAATGATATCGAACTCGTCGATACATCAGCCCGTGACACCAAGACCGGACAGGCCGTTTCCTTGGCCGAACTTGCAACCGCTGCATCCGACCCGTCACGGCTGCCACCGGGAGGTGAAAGCGGTTTCCTGAATGCCCATGCCACATTCGCGCGCGAAATCATTACGATCCCGAACGGCGTGCATGCCGCGGAGGTCGAGATCGATCCAGATACCGGGATTGTCGAGGTCGTTCATTTTTGGGCAATCGATGACTTCGGCAAGATCATCAATCCGATGACCTGCGATGGCCAGGTCATGGGGGGAATCGCGCAAGGGATCGGGCAGGCTCTCTTGGAGGAGGTTGTCTACGACCCCGACTCCGGACAACTGCTTACCGGCTCCCTTATGGACTACTGCCTGCCGCGTGCTGACGATATGCCGCCCATGGACATTCGCTACTACGAGGATGCGCCGACGCACCGCAACCCTCTCGGTGTGAAGGGTGCCGGCGAAGCGGGCTGCTGCGGCGCGACGCCGGCCGTCGTCAATGCCGTGCTTGACGCGCTGGCCGAGTGGAATGTCGACCATATCGATATGCCGCTGACCCCGGAAAAGATCTGGCGGGCTGTTCACGGCACGTGAGTCCTGCCTCTAGCCCCGACAAAAGCGCTTAGGTGTTTTGCCGCACGTGGGATGCAGCAAACACATTCTTGTCGCAGATTTGATGCTGATCAACGTTAGTGTTTTCGACACGTGTTCGAAACTAGAATTCGGGAAGGCTCGTGCCGCCGCGCGCGGCACTGAAGAGCAAATGTCCCCTTTGGACGGGGACCAGGTTTGGGTTCAGTTGCACTGATCCGGATTCGGTATCCCGTCCCAGGTGATCGCGAAGCGCGGTATCGCTTCGGCGGAACCACGCTGACCCTGCTCTGAACGACAACACGTACGGGAGAACCTATGCGTTCCATTCGTATTGGCTGGTTGGCCGCGCTCATGCTGACACTGTCATGGCTCGGCTTTCCTCAAACGGCCATTGCCGGGGCCGTCGCCCCTCAAGTCGGGCAACTCGGCACTGCACTGACGGCGCCGACCGCTAAGTCTGGTGCCGTGATCTTCGTGCGGCGCGGGCGTCGCGCCAGAGGTCGGCGATTTCGGGGGCGCCGAGCGTTTCGCGGGCGCCGGGCGTTTCGCGGCCGGCGGTTCGCCCGCCGCAGGGCTTTCCGCCGCAGCCATCGTCGCATTCGGCGTTTCCGGAGACGGGGCGGAGTCCGGATCTACTTCGGCACACCGTACTATTACTCGCCGTACCACTATTCGTATTACCGCGCAGGCCGGTACTGCCGGGTCATGCGGCGGCGTTGTGCATATCGCCACGGCTGGCACACCCGCCGCTGGTATCGGTGCATGCGCCGGCGCGACTGCTGATCTCATTTCCGTTCCGAACGGACGTTCTCACGTTCCAAACCGACGTTCGAAGGCCAGGGTCTTGCGACCCTGGCCTTTCTTTGTTTGTGCCTCCTGAAACAGCATCACCAATCTGAGATCGCTGATATGCTCTCGGGCAGCGGGCTTGCGGGTTTGTATCAGAGCAGAGAGATGTCGGCGATGAACGCGGGACTGGTCGAGATCGCGGATTGCCCAACGGTCACGCCGCGACCTGACGACATCAGCGATCATGACTACATTGCGATGCTCAGCACACTCGGCCCGGTCGTTCGCGACCGGAACGGCATTCTTGTAACCTTCACGCAAGAGAGCCTTACGCTGTCGAACGACCCGGCGCTGACCCGTCAGATTGAAACCGAGACAATGGACCTGCTCGGGATCACGTCCGGACCGGTCTACGACCTGTTCTCAGGTTCGATGCTGTTTTCGAATGATCAACGCCACCGCGCGCGCCGGACGCCGATGGCACGTATATTTGCTCACCGGATGATGAATGCGATCCGTCCCGAAATCCGAAAGCGTGCCCGTGACCTGATCCGCCCCGGACTGGGCAAACCGTGCTTTGACTTCCTGGACAACGTGGCGGGCCAACTGCCTGCCCGTATCATTGCGATGATTCTTGGGGCGCCGGAGCGCGACGTCCCGCATTTCACCAAGCTCGTTTATTCCGCGATCCGCGCACTCTCGATCCGCTCGATATCGGTCATGGCCGACGCGGCAAAGGACCTGGGTGAGCTGAACGCCTATTGTGATGACCTGCTGGCTGCACGTCGCGCAGAACCGTGCGCCGACTTTCTAAGCGACTATGTTGCGCGGACGAAAGACGCAGATCTGACAGAGCACGAAATCCGCACGCAGATTGTCACGCTGATCCTGGCCGGCGCCGATACGACGCGGCTGGCGATCTGCTCAACGGTTTCGCAGCTGCTGCAGCACCCGGAGCAATGGTCCGTACTGCGGGCAGACCCCGAAGTTTGGGTCCAAGCAGCTGCAGCGGAAGGTCTGCGATACGACCCCGTCATTGGCGCACACCTGCGCGCAGTCACGTCGGATTTCGCATATCGCGGCGTTCACGTCCCCGCAGGGACGATGCTTGGCCCATCCGTCCTTGCAGCACTTCGTGATCCAGACGTGTATGCCGAGCCCAACACGTTCAATATGGAACGCACCGATCATCCAAGGCTTCACCCCGTGTTCGGCGCCGGCGCACACCGCTGTTTGGGTGAAGCGCTTGCACGCGCCGAGTTGGAGGAGTGCCTTGTTGCCCTTGCGGAACTGACACCCGCGCCGTCTCTAGTTGGCGCACCACCACAGATCACAGGTCTTGGGGCGACGCGCAGTATCGATCAAATGACGGTGCGGCTCTGAGTGATTGTCTGCCAACGGCTACGGCAGCGGCGCTTCCTCGATCACAACCCGCTTCGGATCGAAGGCAATCAGGCCCGACAGTGTTGCAGCGAAATCGAACGGCTCAGCATAGGACCATGCGATCTTTGCTTCGCTTACCGTACCGTCGGACGCAACGAGGTCGAAGTAGATCGCGTCACCTTTCAGGGGGCAATGCGTCGTCAAGTCCGGATGCTGGCGAAGCTGACCCCGCATGGCATTCTCCGGCACATAGAGCACCGGATCATAGAAATCGCGGCCAACCTCCAACAGGCGGATCGCGTCCGTCGTCTCAGCCACGATCGCGTCGCCGACGCGGATGCGAACGTCGCGGCCGGCGGGTTTCAATCGCATGAAGTGGCGGGGCTCATTCGGGTTATGAATCGCGTCCTGAGACATCGTGATGTCTGCGTTGGCCATGGTGTTCCCTATAGCTGATCAATCGCAATGACGATGCTTACAGGTGGCGGTTCGCCATACCGATCGCAAGCGGTGCTCTGAGAGTCTGCCGAGGGAACTCTTGCCGTGGCACACGGTCACTTGGAGCGTGCCACTCAACTCGCATCAGGCGGCGTATGTGCAGCGCCCGATGCCAGCATATCTGCAATCTCGGCCTCGCTGTAACCCGCCTCAACGAGAACCTCACGTGTGTGCTCACCAAGCCTCGGCGTATGGCGGCGCATTGCATCGCCCGGTGTGCGGCCAAACTGGACTGGTACACTGGTCGTTCGCAATTGCCCTTCGCTGGGATGCTCATACGTCGGGAAGAAGCCAATGTCTGCGAGATGCGGATCAGATGGCAGATCCTCCAGCCGATTGACCGCGACGGACGGCACATCCGCCGCCGTCAGAATCTCGACCCACTCGGCCGTTGTGCGCGTCGGCATGATCTCGCCGATCGTGCGGTAAAGACTGTCGATGTTGCGAATGCGCGTGGCCGGATCGGTGATCATGGGGTCATCTGCCACGTCCGGGCGCCCAATTGCGCGAAAGAAACTGACCCACTGCCGCGTGGCATACGGCAGCACGGCCATGTAGCCATCCGCAGTGCGATAGGGGCGGCGCTCCGGCGACAATGCGCGTGAATAGCCCATCGCCCCAAGTGGCGGCTCAAACGCGTGGCCGGCCAGATGTTCGACCAGATTGAACGCGGTTACGGTTTCGAACATCGGCACTTCGACGTCTTGACCCTCGCCAGTTTGTGCGCGGTGGAAGAGTGCGCTCACGATTGCCATTGCCGCCGTCAATCCGGTCAGCTTGTCAGCCATGATCGACGGCGCGAACTCCGGAGCGTTTCCGGAGCGCAAGCGCGGCAGATCTGTCAGGCCACTCATGCCCTGGATGACGTCGTCGTAGGCCGGTCGTCCGGCATAGCGCCCACGGGAGTCGAAGCCCCACGTCGCGCAGTAGATGATGTCCGGACGCACGGATGAGATCGCCTCGTAAGTGAGTCCAAGACGATCGATGGCACCGGGGCGCATGGAATGCACAAACACGTCAGCGTCTGAAACAAGCTTGGTGACCACGTCGCGCGCTGCGGACTGTTTCAAATCAAGGACGATTGAACGCTTGTTTCTATTGGTGTTGAGAAACACCGCACCCATACCGGGCGAACGGGCAGGCTCAGCAAAGCGCATGATATCGCCGTCCGGGCTTTCGATCTTGATAACGTCGGCGCCCATGTCGCCTAAGGTTTGCGTGGCATACGGACCGAGAACAACCGAGGTCAGGTCAATAACTTTAATAGTCTTCAGTGGGCCGGTTGCTGTTCCGGTCATACGCGCATCTCCTTGTTTGTCGCGTAAGCCTAATTCAATGACGCGATGAATACACCTGGAACGCGAGATCTTTCGATCACCCCTCCGCCTGAGATGTGCATATTCAGGCGCGGAATCCCGGCATCCTTATTCCAGCTTCAGCCAAATGGCGAAACGCTAATCTTGCTCGTCATTTCAGTGATCATGCCTGATACTCGGAACCATCCAGGCTGCCAAAAGTGTGAGATGCTCGAAATTGGACGCCGAACTTGATCCGGATCAAGCATACCGCATCACAAATGCTGCATAAGCAGAGGTATGGTGTTGCTCCCAACCCTGTGACGATTCGCAGTTGGCCCGTCGTCCCTGAGCACTGGCCCGATCACGCCGCCCTATGGCCCGCGACGGACCGCATGTGCTGACTGACGAACCCGCAACGCCCACGGAACATGAGAGAATGCGGCAGGCGGTCCGCAGCACCGGCAAGCTGCATCGAAACAGTTGCTTGCGATCAAGGAGTGCTTCCATGGCCTACAAAACAGTGCTGACCTACGTCCCGTCTCCGGAACATGTCACACGTCTTTTCCCAGTGGCAGAGCGTGTTGCGCGCTCGCAAGACGCACACGTTGTCGGGCTTCACGCGATGCCCGCGATACGGATGTACAGCGGTGCAGAAGTTCCGATCCCGGCCGAAATCTATGAGCGGCAACGCGAAGTCTTTCGAACCCAGGCACAGGCAACAGAGGCCGCATTCAAAGACGCGGCCGGCAAGTCGGGGCTGCGCTATGACTGGCGCTGCAAAGACCAATTCGAGCCGGATGTTGCGCGCGTCCTGGTCGAGAATGCCTGCACATCTGACCTGACCGTGATGGAGCAGGATGCACCGGACCCGCTCGACCTGGGCTGGGATCTGGCATCGACGGTCGTGATCGACAGCGGACGCCCCGTCCTGCTGACACCGCGCGACTACAAGGCCGCCGAGTTCGGCAAACGCGTCATTGTCGGCTGGAACGGCAGCAGAGAGGCCGCGCGCGCCGCGTTCGATGCGTTGCCACTGCTGCAAGCCGCAGACGCGGTTGTCATTCTCTCTGTCAATCCGTCAAGCGATGATTCGCGCGGTCGGTTTGCGCCTGGAGGAGAACTCGCAACCGCACTCGATCGTCATGGCGTGAAGGCTGAGGTCCAGACCGTATCGAGCCGTTCG
This sequence comes from Pseudomonadota bacterium, assembly GCA_039039985.1. Taxonomy (GTDB): domain Bacteria; phylum Pseudomonadota; class Alphaproteobacteria; order Rhizobiales; family Hyphomicrobiaceae; genus JBCBWG01. Next base: position 15,799 of record JBCCOV010000054.1, read on the forward strand.
GGATCCGGCGAGCTGCTGACACAAGTGGAAGCGCACAAGGCCGATCTTCTGGTCATGGGATGCTATGGTCATTCGCGCTTGCGAGAGGCCGTCATCGGCGGTGCCACGCGGAATGTCTTGAATGAGATGAGCGTTCCGGTGCTGATGTCTCACTGAGGCGTTCCCCATAAACGACGCCGCACGCGTTCGATGTGCGGCGTCGCGATGCTGTGAGCATAGTCTGTGTCGCGAGCGCCGGGCGAGGAAACAAAGGACGAAGATTATGCGCCGAAATACACGTTTTGAATTCACACGCAACATGCTCATACGTTGGCGATCGTCCGCAGTCGTGATGCTGATGGTATTCGGACTTGCGGGAGCTTTGGCGATTGGCTCACCGGCAGTCCAAGCGGAAACGAAAGCGCTCGGCTATCAGTCTCTATCGGTGGCAGCAGCGTTTGACGATGTTGTCTTTGACATCAAAGACGCGATCGTCAACCGCGGGCTCGTGATCGACTACACCGGCCACGTCGACAAGATGCTTGAACGCACGAGCAAAGCTGTCGGAAGTGAAACGGCGGCCGGAAGCAAATCGCCGTATCTGCACGCCAAGTACTTTCAGTTCTGCTCGGCAAAGATCACCCACGAAGTCGTAAGTGCGAATGCTCTGAACCTCGCAATCTGCCCCTACGTCGTGTTTGCCTACGAGCTCAAATCGAAACCAGGGACCGTGCATGTCGGATTCCGGCGGCCGATCGCCGATCCGTCACGCCGCAGTCAGGCAGCGCTTGCGAAAGTCGAGGCGCTTCTTCTGGAGATCATCAAAGAGGCCACGTCCGGCTAACCGCTACCGGTGTCCACCGGAATACTGAGACGCAGAAGCAGTCAGACGGGGCGTAAGTCTACGGGACGCAGGTATGGTGCCGCCTGATATCACCAGTTGGCTCGAAGTGCTCGGCGAGCCGCTGGTGCTCATGATCGCCGGCGTTTCCGTCGGGATCATGTTCGGCATTGCCGCGCAACAGAGCCAATTCTGCTTACGGTCGGCGAGCATCGCATTCTGGCGGGGACGGTTCGACGTCACGCTCTCCGTCTGGTTGCTCACCTTCTTTACGGCACTATTCGGCGTCCAGCTGCTTGTTGCGAGCGGTACGCTTGAGACCGGCGCCGTTCGCCAGCTGACAACGCCCGGTACACTTTCAGGCGCGGTGATTGGCGGCTTGATGTTTGGCGCCGGCATGATCCTGGCCCGCGGGTGCGCGAGCCGACTGCTTGTGCTCTCTGCAACCGGCAACCTGCGCGCATTGGTGACCGGGTTGGTCCTCACGATCGTCGCGCAGGCCGCGCTCAGAGGTGTGCTGTCACCGGCGCGGATCGAGGCGTCGAGCTGGTGGTTGATCGACGCCGACGCGCGCGGCGTTCTGCTGGCTATTCCAATCTGGGCGTCAATAACGCTCGCACTCATGGGGCTGGGCATTGCCATTGCGATGGCGGCGTGGTGCCGGCTTTCGCCGTATCGCTCTGCCATGGCCTGCTGTGTCGGGCTGGCCGTCGTCGCCGGTTGGGGCGTGACAGCGTGGATCGGCCGATACGCCTTTGACATCGTGTCCGTGAAGAGCATCAGCTTTACCGGTCCGTCGGCCGACACGCTCATGGCCTTGGTGCAGACGCCAACACTTCCTCTAACGTTTGATACTGGGCTGGTGCCTGGCGTTTTTGCCGGCGCTATGATTGCGGCCGTGTGTTCGCGACAGTTCAAGCTGCAGGAGTTTGACGGTGATATCAGCTTGGTTCGGTATCTGACCGGCGCTGTCCTGATGGGTTTCGGCGGAATGCTGGCAGGCGGGTGTGCCGTTGGTGCCGGCGTTACAGGTGGGTCTGTGCTCGCCGCCACAGCATGGGTCAGTTTGCTCGCCATGTGGTTGGCCGCCGGCGTAACGGACGCCATTTTGGATCGTCCGTCAGCGTCGCCGGTTTCGGAACATGAAACAAGTGCTGCAGCCCCAGTTCGTTAAGACTGAGGCGTCCGTTATCTCTGCTCAGGCTGCAACCGCACCGGGCCGCAGCCGTGTGCTGCAAGCGCCGATGCTGGTGGCACGCCGGGCTACCCCGTGCCCGTGTGCAGCCATCCACGCACGCGCCGAAACGCCATATTCGCGCTCCACACGATGACTTCGCGCAACAGTTAATGCGAAATCTGCAGGCCTAGCCGCCATTTGGGACGCCGGACCCGCGCGCTCTGCGAACTGATGCTTGCGCTCAGTGGAAAAGTTGCACACGGTGCACGCTCCTTTGGCATCAGTCTGCGTAACCCGTTCTGCCTAAGCCGAGAGTTCGGATGATCTGTTCGCGCGCCTGCGTAACACGTGCACCTGTGATGGCCCTGGCACTTGTAATGGCCCTGGCGACAACCGTGGCAACGACTTTCGTCGTCGTCGCACCAGCTGTCGCAAAGGAATGCAAGGCAGATCCGGTCATTAAAGACGGCGATCCGTTCGTTTCGCGCTCGCTCGGCGCATTCCCAAGCTCCTTGATCCAGTGGAAACGCGCCGTTCGCGAAGAGTACGGCAGCGCCTGGGATACGTGGCGCCGCGCCGAAGACCGCCGGATTGACTGCGAACAGGTGCAGGTTGCCGGTCGCGGTCGGCGTTGGGTCTGCACGCGCAGCGCGCGACCCTGCTCCGGGGCACCGGGCGCGGAGGAGCGGACCAAAGGCGCATTTCCTGGGCGTCTCCGTCGCGGAGATTCCGGCGAAAGCGTCCGAGAATTGCAGCAGCTGTTGGTCGAGAACGGCTTTGAACTCCCAGTTGACGGAGAGTTCGGGCGTGGGACCCAGCGTGCCGTCCGCAGGTTCCAGCGAAACAATGACCTGCAGGTTGATGGTATTGTCGGTCGCGATACGTGGGCGGCATTGTAATGAGAAGAAATTTCAAATTGGAAGGTGGTCGTAGAAACGCACGCAAGGGCAGGCCGGCACCGTTCGGTGACGCGCGGTGTGCGATTTCTATCGGCTTTGACGGACTTCGAACAAAATGCTGCCCAGGTACCGGTAATGTCGCCGCAATTTTGACTTTTGACGACACGGTGCTTGCGCTTGCAAGGGTATCTATCTCTCACGGTTCAGTGGAGCTCGCAGATGTTTAACCGTGGCAATGAACCAAAACCGGGGGCTGAAATGGTCGATGCGCCGCGTCCAGTAGCGGATCCGAATGCGGCGCGATCCGCCCGCGCTCAACGTCCTGTGCCATCAGATGGCGCGCGTTCGCTTACGCGAGACGACGGTGTCTCTGTTATCGGGCGTGATTTGACGATCGTTGGCGATGGCCTTCGGATTGTGTCCAAAGGAAAGATCCAGGTCGACGGCCAGATCCGCGGCGATGTTCTCGGCCAGGAAATCGTGATCGGCGGCGGCGGTCGGGTGTCCGGCCTTGTCAGCGCCACGAAAGTTGTTGTTCACGGCTCCGTCGAAGGCGCAATTCGTGGACAGCAGGTTGAGCTCACCGCGCGAGCCACTGTGGATGCCGATATCTACCACGCCAGTTTGACGCTGGAGCAGGGCGCCTCGTTCGAGGGCAAATCCCGCCGGCCGAAAGATCCGAACTCTCTGGTTCCCGATCTCGAACATGCCGCGTCGGCACCGCCGAACGAATACATGAACGACACTGGCGACGACTCGAACTCACCGTTCCCGCCGCTTCCGAACGCGTCCAGCTAATCAGCTGTTGTCATCCGATCAGTTTTCGGGTGCGCGAAACAATACGAGCGCTGCGTGTTTTCGGAACAGGCAGCGCTCACACGTGTTCGCATGACAGAACCGGCTCAGAACAGAGCCGGTTCGAGTCAGCTCAGATCATGGATAGATCCGGTTCTTTCCGTTGCGGTTGGATGGCACAATCGACGCGCAAATCTCACGGACGCGTGTGTCAAAACCAACGGCGCGACAGACGCTGAGTTTCTCGCTATAGCTCGACCGGATCAGCCGACCGCTGGTTCTCACCCCAAACTTTCGGGCGACCTTTGCAAGGTATTCATCCTCGCAGTACGGCGTTGCGATATGCAGTCCGCCTGATATCTGGTACGCGCCGCTGCACGCGATCTTCGCGTGGCTCGGGGCTGTCGCTGATGCAATGACCGATGCCGCAAGTGCGACAGGCAGTATGGTTCTTGTTCCAAGTCGCATTTCTGTCTCCTGCTCCAGCAAACTATCATGATCACACACATTGGCTTTCGAAGCTGGATTTCGAGCCAAGCCCCAAGCCCGATGGTGATATCATGCCGGCCGCGCACCCGGAGTTCCGCGCGGCACAGTGCCTATACAAATGACGCAGGATAATGAGGCGCGCGTTAGCGCGATTCGTCGTCTTCACAAAAAAGCGAAGGGACCGCCCAAAGGACGGCCCCCGCGAGAAGTAGATGTCGGCGACACGTTCGCCATGAAGTCTAAGAGTTTGGCCAAACGGCACATCACCTGGAGCGAGGAGGCTGCTCCAACGTCCAAGTGACACGCAAAAGTCTATCCGACCTCTCGTTCCCACTGATCATTGGACCACCTCCTTTCGGTTGTTGAAATCTAAGGTCAAGCTGACATATTCGTGCGGTTTGGCCAACCATTTCTCTGCAACCGCGTAAACATGCCCCAGCCTGTACCGCGGATCCCACAGTCTTGCGGGCTCCTCGCGCGCTGGAGTTGATGCCATGATCGTCCACCAGCACGCAGAACGCGGCCGGCGACTTGTATCTACGAACGTGATGCCCGCTGTCAGCCAGCCGAAGCGACGGCGGCGTGAACAATGACGCCGAGCGCAACCGTCGCCGAGATCAGAGCTGCCCCCCAAACCAAATGCGTCGTGACGCTGCCGGGACGCCTATGCAGTTTGGCCGGCAATTCCTCATCGTCCTGGAATTCACCATGAACGTAGCCGGACGCGTTCGCAGCAGCTGTCTGATCCGACAACAATATGATTGGCGTGCCGGCGTTCTCATCGTCACCGGCCTTTCCGACATCTCGCTCAGCTGCATCGCCGTGGGCTGCCGCATCATCGTTTGGCTTAAGCGTTGAGGCTTTATCCGACGTGGAGCCGTTTATCCGGTTGGGCTGATCACGCGCAGCGGTCTGCTCGATATCCGGATTCACATCGACGTCAAACTGCTCGGCGGACGGCGCAGCGGTCGTCGCGCCCCGGAAAAAACGGCCAAGAAAACTGCGTGCCTTCGGCCGTCCGCGCTCGGACTGCTCAAGCTTTGATGGGACACGCTCTTCGGTAACGGGGCGCGTGAAAACCTCGGCCCCGCGCAGGGCATCGTCCAACTCAAGATTGCGTATCGCAGCGGTCTCTATTGCCGCGAACGTCGGCAGGTCCACGCTGTCGCGATCGCCACTTGAGCTTTCCGGCGCAGAAAATGCGGTGTCCGTTTGAAACTCGTCGTCAGCCGGGCCGTCAAAAGAGAGGGCCTCAACCGGCGGATCCTCAGGCACAACCATGAGTTCGTTGATCAGGCAGACCAGGCGGTCGCGGTCATCCCTGTCGCGCTCGATGTTGCGAAGGCGCCACCCGAGCGTCTCCTGCTGCCGGACGATTTCGTCGCGCACGCGACCAAGCTCGCGCACGGCCTGATGACGTGGATCCTGTTCCAGCTTGCGCTTGGCATAGACCGCGAACGGACCACTCAGCGCTTCGAGCCGCGCGCGCTCTTCGTCAGGGATCATGCCGACACTATCATTGCCGATTGACGACGGCATGTCGTTGGCCAGCCAGTACCAGCGATCGTTGCGCAGTTCATCGTCGAGACGGATCTTGAGGTCTTCGATGCGATCGATAACGACGTCGAATACGGGCCGCCGATCATCAGCCTGCAGGTTTGCCTCCAGGCGGCCGATCGTGTGCTTTGCCTGGCGCAATTCATTGGATAGCTGCTTCGCCTCTGATACGGCAAAGGCACCTTCCGTACCGAGCATGAGCCGCTCGACTTCAGCGATCGCCGGCGCGCTGAGGAAAGCCCGCAGCTGCTCACCGCAGCTTGTCTGACTGTCGGCCGCAATGGCCTGCATGACAAACTGGCTCGTGAGCGTGTCAGCGCCCTCTGTTTCAGCCATCATGGTTGCACGCGCAAGAATGCGGCGCACGGCCCGCGACGGCTTTGGATGGTCTGTCGGGGCAGGCACTGCGGCTTGCCCCGCAGTTGCCCCACTCGTGATGGACGTCGCGCTGTGTCTTGAAGCCGATGTTGCTGCGTAAGACGAGGTCGATGGCGCTGCCCAGGTCGAAGATGACGGAGTCGCCGCGGCGCCCCAACCCGCTGCGCTCGGGCTTGGATCGTAACCAGCGGTGCTATGGCTTAGCCTCGAGTCGTAGGGATCGTTGTCTCGCGCCGACAGAGACGAACCGTAAGTGCTGGTCGACGGCGTCGTGGAGCCATAGGCCGACCTGGATGCGTAAACGTCGGCCGCTGCGGTTTGCGGACTTGCTGACCCCCACACGCCTCCGGCTGATTGGCCAGTCGCCGATTGGTGCGTCGCGGTTTGAGGATTGGTGCGCTCGCCAGCGGCGTCGCCTCTGATCAAAGCCTCACAGAAGTCGAGTATGAGCTTTCGGGCGCCAGCTGTCTGACTGTGTTCGGCGACATAGTCTGCGGCATCGACGTCCTTCTCCAACAACGCGGCCAACAGGTGCTCGGTCTTGATCTCGGACTGATTGGCATCCCGCGCCTTCTGGTCGGCGCGATCGAAGGTCTCACAAAGGGTTTCCGAAGGCTCGAGCCAGCCAAGCAAATGAATAAGGGACTGAGACACAGTGTGTGACACCGGGGGCCTCCAATCCTGCACGCGCGCGCAGGTACGCTGAGTTACATTAACCTTAATCTACAGGTCGGCTTTTAGCCTGCCTCTACCAGTTTGTCATGGTATTTGCGTGCACTCACGGCATCACGTTCGCGCGCGACCAGAGCTTGCGCGACCTCAGGCGACCGCGGCATGCCAGCCAAGTGCGAGTGCGGCGCCCACGCCCAACGTCGTCAGCACGCCGCGCTTGAGGCCGAACATCAGCATGACGGCAATGCCGGCGAGACCCAAAGCGACGCCGTCCAGGCTTGCGGTCTGTGGCAGCTCAATGGACACGGGACCAAGGCGAACCGTCTGAGCTGACTTGAAAAGAACGTTCAGCCCGAACCAAACCGATAGGTTCAGTATAACGCCCACCACCGCCGCGGTTACGGCCGACAGTGCGCCCTTCAGCTTCGGCTGCGCGTTCAGCCATTCGACATACGGCGCCCCGGCAAAGATCCACAAAAAGCACGGCGCGAACGTGGCCCAAAGCGTCACCAGCGCAGCAGCGAAGGCCATGGGCCAGCCGCCGTCGCGAAACCCCGCGATGAAGCCGACGAACTCAAGCACAAGGATCAGCGGGCCCGGCGTGGTCTCGGCCAGCCCCAGACCATCGAGCATCTCCCCCGGCGTCAACCACTCATAGTTCTGGACGACCTCCTGAGCCATATAGGCAAGAACAGCGTAGGCGCCGCCAAACGTGACGACGGCGAGCTTTGAGAAAAACCAGCCGGCCTGGCTCAGCACATGATTAGAACCGAGGCTGAGCACGATGGCCGCAAGTGGTGCGAGCCACACAGCACCCCAGACAGCGATCGTTCGTATCGTGGTGACATAGCCCACGTCCGTTGCCGGACTTGGCGCCCAATCTGCCTCGGACCGGCTGGCACTGACCCGGAAATAGCCCACAAACGCGGCGGTCAGAATGATCAAGGGGAACGGGACCTTGAAGACGAAGATCGCTACGAACGCGGCGGCCGCAATTAACCAGTCGCTTTGAAGTCTGAGCGCGCGCCGCGCCACTTTCAGCAGGGCGTCGATGACGATCGCAAGGACCGCCGCCTTCACGCCAACGAAAATCGCCGCAACGGCAGGGACGGCGCCAAACGCGACGTATATTGACGATAGAGCCAGGACGACCGCGGCGCCGGGAATGACAAACAGAAGCCCCGCGGCAATCCCGCCTGCCACGCCGTGCGTCCGCCAACCGACATAGGTCGCCAGCTGCATGGCCTCCGGTCCGGGCAGCAACATGCAGAAGTTGAGTGCCGAAAGATACTGGGCCTCGCTGAGCCAGCGCTTCTCGTCCACGATCGTGCGGTGCATCAGCGCGATCTGGCCGGCGGGGCCGCCAAAGGATAGCAGACCGATCCGCGCCCATGTCGCAATCAGCTCACCGAAACTCGGGGGCGACGCCAGATTAGCATCTGCAGTCGTTTGGTTGTCTTGCACAGTCTCCCCCGTCATGACGGCCACGCGCGCAAAACGCTGTCCTGCGCACCCGCGTTCCTACCGGCCGAGTGCGTCAGTTGTACGAAACCGACTTGCAAGCACCTCGTGGCGACATGCATCGTGCCTAAGCATGACTGGTTTTGTCTCAAGGGCGCAATCGGCCCCAGCGACGTGACCTGCAACGTACCCTGCCAAGACATTACGACGTCACGCGGCTGACATAACGCAACCCACCTATGCGCGATCGAAATCGGGTGCCTGACACGTTTCAGGAAATGACGGGACAAGACTGTGTTATCCGCTTTGATTTGCATTACTCGTTCTAAAATCCATAAAGCCGAAAATCATGTTTTCAAAATAGCTGTTTCAGGACGCAGAAATAATGAAAATGCGAAAAGGGCACTCATATTGACACCACGGTAAAGCATTGAAATACAACACCGTTAACGCAACAAGCCGTTCATGCAGCAAGCGGACTGCGACCACACGAACAGCAAAGCGGCCGCCGACGTTCCGGACCGGCGCAAACCAAGAATTCATGGAAATCTCCCGCGTGAGGTGCTTTGATTTGGAATACCGATGGAGGTTGCTTGCAAATGCTCAATATCAATGCAGATCGCCTGCTTTCTGACCTATATGAACTTCGGCAAATCGGCGCCTATAAAACAGGGGTCCATCGGCCGACGCTTTCGGAGGACGATATGCGCGCGCGGCGCTGGCTCGTCGACAAGCTTGAGGCCGTCGGTCATGTCGCACACATCGACGGCATCGCAACC
>JBCCOV010000055.1:0-24794 GCA_039039985.1 Pseudomonadota bacterium
ACCAGATCAAACCGCGCGTGCTTCGCGAGCGCGTGGAGCATGTGGTCAAGGAAGCCGATACCGGTCGCACGAAAACCCTTGCGGCCTTTATGCGCGTCCCGACGTGACCATCCGCGATGACGCCCACCGCGCTTGCGATCCGCGCGCCGCTTGGACTTTGTGTAGTGGCGAGATGATTTGTGCGCGTACTTGCGCTTGGCCGTCTTATGGCGGCGGTAATGTTTGCGCGCGAGCTTACGCGTCTGCTTCTTGTAATGCCGGTACTTCTTGGCGACATGACGCCGCTTTTTCTTGTAACGCCGGTATTTCTTATGAACGTGACGACGCTTCTTCTTGTAGTGCTTGTATTTTTTATGCGCGTACTTGCGCTTCAGCTTCTTGTAACGGCGGTACTTCTTACGGACATGATACCGCTTTTTCTTGTAGTGCCGATACTTCTTGCGCGCATGACGGCGCTTCTTCTTTTTGTAGTACTTCTTCTTTTTGAACCGCTTCTTATGTACTTTTTTCTTCTTTTTTTCCTTGACCTCGATGACCTCGAGCTCGTCGCAGTTGCCCTCAACTGGAACTGTGATTTTTACTGCTGAAAACGAAGTCCCAGTCGCGTTAATACGCGGTGAATCACAGTTATTAGGTTGAACCGCAGGCTGCGCCCGAAGCAATGACGTCATCGCCACCAGCAACGCAATGGTTGCTATGACTGTACGCATTACAATTTCCTATCAATGGGTTACGCCACAAAGAGCCAATTTTATTAAAAATCGGCACCCGTCTTTATCCGTAAACAAGAAGTAAAACGAGAATCAACAATAATCGGCATCTTAGTTAATTCATCTGGCTACGAATTAATTTAATCTGTCGGCCAATAATTTGTGTACCAATTTTTATGCAGTTGCCTGGATTATAATACGAATTCTTCGTGGTGCGGCGTGTAGTAGCTCTGAAAAATCCGCCGGGTCGTGGCAGATATGCTGCGGAGTGAAAGCCCGCATTGAACGGCGGACCTAAGTCAACCAGTGCACTGACTCGACAACCGCAGCGTTCCAGTCAACATGAGCTTAATTGGCGCTTGGAAGACGGCCGCGCCATGCATGAACTGGTCCGTTTCGCATATGAATCGCTTGCTGTGGCGCCTGGCGGTGAGGCAACATGGGATGCAACGTTACGTGCATCGCTTCCGAGTTCAATTTGCCTGGGCTGGCGATCAGCCAAGTTTCTTTGGTTGAATTGAGTTCAGGTGGGTGGGTCCGCATACGAGGCAACCGTTATTGGGTGGTATTTCTTTGCGTGGTGCAGTCGAGATAATACTCAGATATAAATGTGCGATATAAATATGCGTTCGAACAGAAACAGCGGTCTGGATATCCTAATCGCTCAACATTCGAATCCATGCCACGCCTTAATCTGTCAAGCATCCGGTCGTCTTATAATATTGTATTTTGTCCGCATAGCGACCTGCGGCTAATGCGACGCATGATAGCTCCTCTGTCCAGCAATGCAGGATGCCATCTTGAAAACGCGGGACCCACAACAAGGATAGGAGGCTTTCGTCGACGAAGACGACATCGCATTCGTCGGTCGCGGCGACAAGTCTGCGCCGCACGTCAGTAGTTGTTTCGACGCGTCCGGTAGCCGTCCAGCATGAACGGGCGCGCTACGGCAACACTAAATACGCCGATGATGCTATTCGACAAGTACCTCCACAAAGTCTTGCCCTGACGCACTCCGATAAACGTTGACGCGTATAAATGGCGTGCCATTGACAATGCGGTTGACGACACCGGGAGCGGCGCGGCCACGCCTGAGCAAACGCTCTAAACGCCCACGGTTGGACTTGAGCGAGAAAAACCCATCGGACTCATCAGATGGATCACGCAGCCCGAACCGGTGAAAATTCGCTCGGTCCTGGCGGATGATTGCGGCAGCTGAGCGCAGGCGATCGCCGCGCGAGTTGAAATGGTCCCGCTCGCTCAAATGCGCCACATAGCTTTCAATCAGCGTCTGGGCGTGGGCCGGGCCTGCAAGCAACGCAAGCACGCTCGCAATACCAAGCATAATCGACTTCATTCCGTGTCCTCCTGCCGGTCCGTGCGACCGGTTGTACCTACGGCCGGCCAAGGCCCTAACTCAAGCCCGGAACAAATACACAACGCGGATGGTATTTGCCTTGTGCGTCACGATAAACGCAAACGTGATAGTCTCGGTCCTGTGACAGCATTCTCTCAAACTGCGGTGGCACGATCACCAGGATCTCGCCGGCATGGCCGGTCTCAAAGTAGAGGCTGCCGTCGGCAAGGTGCTTCACACGTATGGCCCGGAAACAATCCTGTTCGTTACAGCATTCCTTTGGATACCATAGATGCGCAGACGCGTGTTCGGGCGCAAACGTAAGCGTCCCGGCCATTGCCGCGATACCCAACCCAAGCCTTGCCATCGCAGAACGTCTCAACACGTGATCCACCTTTAACGCTAAAGGCCGGCCTCGCTCAAACAATCTCACCGTCCGTGCTTCGGTGCAACTCTCGCCATCGGGATGACGGGTTTCGTGGCGACGCTTTCGCATCAGACTTCGAAGGTTGGACTTCGAATTCAACCGTCAAGCTGTCATAGTTAGCGAAAGACAACCCAAACGGGTCGACACGAAGACAAGGGAGATCGAGATGCGCTCGCTGATTGCGGCGGTTTGCTTGGCCATCACCTGCGGCACCGCTAGTTCTGCGCTTGCGGCCACGCTGCGCGGAACATGGGTTGGCTCGGGATACTTCAAGCCTGGTAGCGGCCCGAGTGAGCGCGTCCGCTGCCGCGTCACGTATAGCCCTCGGACACGGCGCGTCATTGGCGTCGTCGCCCGCTGCGCGTCGGCATCGGGGACTTTACGGCAAACGGGCGAGCTGCTGAAAATTCGAGAAAACCGTTATGTGGGAGACTTTTACAACGCGCAGTTCAATGTGCGCGGCCGCGTGCGAGTGACGATCTCCGGCAGACGGCAGACTGTTGTGTTCGTTGGCGATGGCGGGGCCGGCCGCCTGAGGCTTCGCCGCCGGTGACCTGACGACTCTTGCCAGAGCTTCGCCATGATCATCACGTTATCAGATCGCGGATCCAGTCGGTCTTCCGCAGCGCGCGACTTGAAGCAGCGGGATAAGCGAGGACATCGAGCACGTCAGCATTCCGACGAGAGAGTTTCGATGTGCCGTCGACCCGCAAATGCAGGCCGAGGCTTGCGACCGCTTGAAAACCCGGCAGCGACGTATGGTGTGATTGGTTTTCCTGCACTGTCATCGGCCATCTTCCGCACAGCGGGTTGATCTGCGCCGGCCTATCCCCGATGGTCTCGCGATCGCTCGGACTAAGCTTTCACCGGCATAGGCGCACACATGACCTTCAATCGCCAAATCAAGATTGCACCGTCGATCCTATCGGCGGATTTCGCGAATTTCGGCCTTGAATGCGAAGCAATCGAAGCGCACGGCTGCGACTGGGTGCACGTGGACGTCATGGACGGCCACTTCGTGCCGAACATCACATTCGGCCCGCAGACCTGCAAAGCGATCCGCCAGCATATCAAGACGGTTATGGATGTGCATTTGATGATCGCACCGGTTGACCCCTACATCGCGGCATTCGCGGATGCGGGCGCCGATGTCATTACAGCACACGTCGAGGCCGGCCCACACTTGGATCGCACGTTGCAGGCCATTCGAGACGCCGGTGCGAAAGCTGGTGTCGCGCTCAATCCCGCGACGCCGGTTTCCTCTCTGGCACACATCATAGATCGCATCGACCTCGTGTGCGTTATGACCGTCAATCCCGGTTTCGGCGGCCAGACATTCATTGAAGCAATGGTGCCGAAAGTGCGCCAGGTGCGGGACTTGATCGGTGATCGCGAGATCCACATCGAGATCGACGGCGGCGTGACCGCAAAGACGGCGCCCCTGGTCGCTGCTGCGGGAGCAGACGTCCTTGTCGCCGGCTCGGCCGTGTTCGGCGGAGGTTCGGTAACGACGCCCGGCATCTACGGTGAGAACATCGCAGCAATTCGGCAGGCTGCTGAAGCGGCCCGCACATAAGCCCAGCGCTGCTCCCGGCCGACTGCTGGTTCAATCTCGCTTCGACCAATCTCGTTTCGGCAAAGCAACGTTGCCCGTGCTATACTCCCAAGATCCGACAGAATGTGGCACGAAGAACGCTGGTGATGAAAGCAGAAGTCTCCTGGATTGGCGTGGATTGGGGAACGTCGCGCCTTCGGGCATGGGCCATGGACGGCAGCAACGCGATCATCGCCGAAACCCAATCCGACGACGGGATGGGTCGCCTCGACAAGACGCAGTTCGAGCTCGCGCTCCTGGCACAAATCGCGGACTGGCTTCCTGAGGACCGGGTTACGCCAGTGATCGCCTGCGGCATGGTTGGCGCGCGCCAAGGTTGGACCGAGGCGGCTTATGTACCGGTTCCGACGCCAGCGCTGTCGGCCCGCGGCTTTACTGCTGCGCCATGCCAAGACCCGCGCATCACTGTGTGGATCATTCCTGGCCTCAAGCAGCTCGCGCCGCCCGACGTCATTCGCGGTGAAGAAACGCAGATTGCTGGCCTACTTGCCGAACGGCCCGCGTTCACCGGCACAGTTTGTATGCCGGGCACTCACAGTAAGTGGGTTCAAATAGAGGACGGGCACGTCGCAGCGTTTCAGACCTGCATGACCGGAGAGATCTTTGCGCTGTTGGAGCAAGCATCGATACTTCGCCATTCCGTGCAGGCCGGCGATCTCGACGACGCGGTTTTTCGGTCAACCGTCGCCGATGCGCTCGACAATCGCGGCTCGGTCATGTCGCATCTGTTTGCGATACGGGCCGATGATCTGCTCAACGGCGTGCCCGCCAGCGCAGCTCGCGCCAGGCTTTCAGCGAACCTGATTGCGTCCGAACTGCAGGCCACGGCCGAGTTCTGGCGTGACCAACCGGTTCTGCTGCTCGGCGCGCAAGCGTTGGTGGAGCATTATGCCGTCGCACTCGAAGTGGCCGGCGCCTCTTGCGAGATTGTTGACGGTCGTGAGTTGACCATCGCCGGGTTGATTGCAGCGCAACGTCTGTTTGCAGGAGCGCCCCATGCCTGACCTGTTCAGCATGCGACCGTTGATTGCCATACTGCGGGGGATCACACCAGTTGAAGCCGTCGATGTGGCTGAAACCCTGGTGGCCGCAGGGATCACGATTATCGAAGTGCCAATGAACTCGCCGAAGCCGTTCGAGAGTATCGCCAAGATGCGCGAAGCCGTCGGCAACGTCGCTTGTGTCGGCGGCGGCACGATCATGACCGTCGACGACGTCTCCGCACTGCAATCCTGCGGTGGTCAGTTTGTCGTTTCTCCCGATTGCAACACCGACGTCATCGAGAGCACGAAGTCCAACGGCCTGATGTCGTTTCCGGGGGTCATGACGCCAACGGAGTGCTTTGCCGCCCTGCGGAGCGGCGCCGACGGCCTCAAGATCTTTCCGTCATTTCTCTTGACGCCGGCCGGCCTGAAAGCGGTTCGCGCCGTTCTGCCAAAGGACACACGTGTCTACGCCGTGGGCGGATGCGAACCTGCGCACTTTGCTGATTGGCTTGCTGCCGGCGCAACCGGTTTCGGTTTGGGCTCATCGCTGTACAAGCCGGGCGCCGCTTTGGCCGATATCAAGCGCAGTGCGACTGCGGCCGTCGCGGCTTATGACAACGCCATTGCCTGAAACGGAATCCGTCTTATACGGAACCCGGATTGCACACTGTCGATCATTGCGTGATCGCTGCTGTGACACTGCGACGAGTCAAGAGCAGTTCTGTCGCGCATCGCGCGCCCGACCAATCAAGCCGACTGCCTGACACACGTATGGTCAGACCGCTTCCACTATGCGCACGGAAGACGCTATTCATAGCATATCCACCCGACAAGCCCTGTTGCGAAGTCCACTTCAGATCCGGAAATCGCTTTCTCGTGGCCGTCAGGAGATCGGTGAATAGTCGGCGGCAGGCTGCCAATCCCTCACCGTTGCGACGATCGAAACGAAACAATCGAATCTCGTCGATATGACCGCCGCGCTGATGCGCCATGAACTGCCAGTCAACCCCGTTCCAATTGACGTACGAACCAACACCGGAGTTTCCCGAGCATAGCTCTCCCACAACCGCGCCAGGTGCCGTTGTATTCATGGCCCGTTGGGCCCGAGCCGTGGTCATGCCAAGGCTCACGCCCAAGAACGAAGGTGCTGACGTCAGATCATTCGGGGGTGAGACGACCTTTGCGGCAAGAACAATGCCGGCGCTTGCGCTCAGCATAACAGCGACACCGATCAAGCCGGTCTTGATCCCGCTCATGTCAGTACTCTCCGAAGCGCATTCGAGGGTCTTACGGGATCACAGCACACGCCTGCCGGTAGGAATTGTCGTCCCCAGTTGCATGAACCACAAGAGATCGCCCGCGGACATCTTTCAGTCGAAGCCGCGGAGCGAGGACCTGGCTTCGCGACGTCCCGTCCGCATCAACAGTAATATCTGGCAGATCGCCGAGATGACTTTGAAACTTCTGACCAGCCTCAGGGCCTGTGCCGTAGAGATACAGGTGGCCGCCAGCCGCCATCCCCAAAACAACCTTTCCGTCTTTTATGCCTGGACCGCAGTCCGGCTTGCTGTGGATGTGCAGCGCGTGCGGACCAGGCGACAAACTGTTTAGATCAACCCGCACAGCAAGCGCCGAGTCCGGCTTCCCCGCAATTTCGACCCGGACCTCCTCAACGGAGGCGAAACCGACTGCCTTACCAACGCCGGTTTCAGTCGTCAGATTGAATGCTACGACCAAGGAAATCACACCGTCGCTGTCCAGCCGTGGGCGGCTGATGGCGGCGGTCGAAACAGGTGACGCTGCTCTCTGGCCCGCGCAGGGCAACTTCAGCGCCTGGCCAATCTGCAGCGCTCTAGGCGGGAAACCGGCCTCAAGTGGATTTGCATAGAAGATAATAATCCACTTGTTTGCATCTCCATAGAACTTTTCAGCAAGGCTAACGAACGACTCGCCGCTTTGAATCGTGTGTGTCTTCTTGCAAGCGAGTGCTGCGCCCGCCAGCGAAACGAAGATCAAGGCGGACAACACTCCAACAACCACTTTCGTCAACCAACGTAAGCCTGCAACACTCCGAGTCATAAGCCCCCCCTTTTACTCACAGCACCTCGCCAAATTCTGCCACATCGCACCACACTTCATTCTGCCGGCAGATCTTCGCGAGATAAGCCTTTGCTTTGGCGTTCTAGGTCCCTTCTGCATCAGAGTTTAGCTCATTTTTTGACAGAATACCGACGTTGATATCCCGGCCGGACATGATCCAAACGCCGGACGCGACCGCATGCAACGGCGGCCAAACCTCCATACTTTAGCATTTTGCTCGCTGCGGCCCGTGTGCCAGCGCACGCAAGCTATGCCCGAAATGATTGCACTTCATAATGAGAGCAATGCGAGCATTAGCGGCGCGATTACCTGGGCATTTGGCTGCGAAACAACCCTATCAGCCCGGTGGAGTTGGACGCCAAGAGGGTGCTATAAGGCATCTTGACCAGACACAGTTGGTCGTTGTTTGACGCAGGTCTCAGGCATTCCGCTTCGCACATGGCGCATAACATCTCGGCACTCATCACCCGACGCCCGCTTGATGAAACATCGGCAGGCGAACTCGATTTAACGTTAATCGTGACCGGCGACTTTGTTATCGTACCGCTATATTCGAACCATTCGGATTATTGGATGGAAAAGCTTGGTATACCTCGTGAGATGTACTCAGACATGCCGCACGATACTCCAATAACGCTGGAGTTTGCACGGCGGCTGAACATCGATTGTTTCGCACTTATTCAGACCGAGTATTTTGGCGGAATCGGCGAGCAGTTTGCGACTGTCTATTCGGGCAATCATCGTATGATGGATGTAACCGAGGGTGGAATAAATGACGCCCTCAGGATGATTGGCGTCGTTCGCCAGGACGGCATGGACGAATTCGATTCCATGGAGCTTGGAAAGTATCGCGAGTTCTCGACGTACTTTAAGGCGTACTGGCTTTAAGACGTACTGGCCGCCTCGCTGAATGATGGAGAGACACCAAAGCAGCCGCTTGGCCATCTCTCACCGGCTCACGAATGGATGGACCCGTCGACCGTCGTACGGTGTTCCGCAATCAGTGCGAGAACGGCTTCGTGGACGGGCCGGCAACCGGTCCGCAGTACATCGATGACATGCTCACGCGGGTTGTCGCGGAATATGGAGCCCTTCTCAGTACAGCGGCTCGGTCGCGCGGGCTGCCGAGGCCACGGTTTCGCCGATCTGGTTCGGATATCGGACGTGGCGGGCGACGTGCACCAACCAACGCGTACCGCTATACTTGAGATGGCCGAGGTATGGCCGGACGCGATTGCGCCCGCCGTTGTAAGGCGGCGCCACGACTGCGCGGTAAGGAGGCGGGAACAAGCATGTCCGACACCAACCAGAATAACGAGTCGACCGGCGCCGAAGCCATGGTCCGAATGCTGGCTGCCCACGATGTCAAGACGATATTCGGTCTGTGCGGCGATACCTCGCTTCCCTTTTACGACGCGCTGTACCGGCTCAACCACGGCATGTCGCACATTTTGACGCGTGATGAGAGATCGGCCGCCTATATGGCGGACGGGTATGCGCGGGTCACCGGCAAAGTCGGGGTGTGCGAAGGGCCGTCCGGCGGCGGCGCCACCTATATTCTTCCCGGTATTGTCGAAGCCAGTGAAAGCTCCGTTCCGGTGCTGGCAATCACAACCGACGTCGCAACCACCTCAGCCGGGCGGTTTCCGTTAACGGAGCTCGACCAGGAGGCGCTGTTTCGACCGCTCACGACGTACAACGCTATGATCCGCTCGGGCGGCGAACTCCCGCGGCGCGTTCGCGCAGCCTTCAAGGCCATGACGGTTGCGCCACAGGGCGCAGCGCACTTGGGACTGCCCTTTGACGTCCAGAAGCAGGCCGTACCGGAGGACGAAATCTGGGCTGATCCGCAGTTCGGATCCTTCCCCGCACTGCCGACCGTCGCGGACACTGCAACGCTCAAGGCAGCCACAGACACCCTGTTGTCTGCCCGGTCTCCGCTGATCATTTGCGGCGGCGGAGTTGTTCTCTCCCGGGCCGAGACCGCGTTGCAGCTGATCGTGGACTTAATCGACATTCCCGTCGCGACTACCGTCTCCGGGCAGGGCGCCATTCCGGAGACGCACCCGTGCGCTGTCGGTGTCGTTGGCTCCAACGGCGGCGTCGAGAGTACAAGATCCATCGTCGATGAGAGCGATCTCATCCTCTTCATAGGATGTCGCGCCGGCTCTGTGACGACGGAGCGCTGGCGCGCGCCGGCACGCGGTGTGCGCATTGTCCATATCGACAACGATCCCGCCGTTCTCGGCACCAACTATCCAACAGAGGTTGCCGTTCTCTCCGACGCGCGCCTGGCGTTGGAGGCGATTGCGGCTGATATCGAACTGCGGGATCCAGACGCGCCGAAGTTCACAGGCGCCGCGCGTGCTGCACGCGCGCGCGAGGCGAAGGCACACCGCCTTGCGCCGCTCGCAGCCAGCAACGACCGCCCTATCCGACCCGAGCGCGTCATTGCGGCCCTGAACGCCCTCCTCCCCAACGATGCCATTGTCATTGCGGACCCGGGAACACCTTGCCCGTACTTCTCGGCTTACTTCACGCTCCGACAACCGGGCCGGCAGTTCTTTTCCAATCGCGCGCATGGTGCACTGGGCTACGCGCTCGGGGCCTCGGTGGGCGCGCAAGTCGGTCGACCGAACGCAAAAGTCATTTGCGCCATGGGCGACGGCAGCTTCGGGTTCGCGGTTGGTGAGCTGGAGACGGTGACCCGCTTAGGCCTCCCCATAACGTTCCTCGTCTTTTCGAACAGCGTTTACGGATGGATCAAAGCCGGCCAGCGCGCGGGATTCGGTGAGCGCTACTTTTCGGTCGACTTCTCGCGCACGGACCACGCGGCCGTCGCCAGCGCCTACGGATTAAAGACGTGGCGCGTGGACGATCCGTCCCGGTTGGAAGAGGCGTTGAAGGCGGCAATTGCAACAGATGGGCCAACATTGGTCGACATCATAGCGCAACCGTTAAACGAAGCCGCTGCGCCTGTGAGCGAGTGGATCGCCTGATCAGCCGCAGCTCGCGCCGGTCGCAATAGCCGGAAACCAACGATCACAACCGAAAGCGGACCTTTATGGCGTCTACTGCTCAGAAAACCCCTGCACCCATGGAACGCAGATGTGTCTCCTCAGGATCTTATCTGGAGCCTGAAATTGGCTTTAGCAGAGCGGTTCGCGTCGGGCCTTTCGTTGCGGTTTCGGGAACCGCGCCGATTGCTGAAGACGGCACCACCGTCGGGCAGGGCGATCTCTACCTTCAGACGGTGTGCTGCCTCAAAATCATCGATAGGGCGCTGGTCGAAGCCGGTTTGTCTCTCAGCCACGTCGTTCGCACGCGCATCATGCTGACAGACATCGCGCAATGGAAAGAAGCCGCGCGGGCACATGGGGAAGCCTTCTCGGAGACACGACCGGCATGCACATTTGTCGAAGTCTCTCGCTTCATCGACCCAGATTGGCTGGTAGAGGTCGAAGTGGACGCCGTCGCGGAGGCTTGACCACAGAGCTGCACCGCTCCGACTGACACGTCGGGTGCCTGCCGTTTGCTGCTGCGGCAATAACAGAACGTTAATCTTCACGGTCGCGAAGGACTTCCGCGCCTTCATCGCGGCTCGTCTTCTCAAGATGCGACGGCCTAGAGTATAGCCAGATCAGCAGGCCAACAAACGCGAAGATCTGAATGTTTATCAAGGTGTCGTGTAATTCATTCATCCCTTAGCCGGCCTTTCAAGCTTGAGTGCCTTCAATAAGCAAACTGCAAGCAGCAGCACCACAAAAATGAACGGTAGCGCACCCAGGGCGATGAGCGACCTTGCAGCGCTTATGCTGTCGGAAAGAATCATCACCAGCCCAAGCGCACCCAAAATCCCGCCCCACATCACTTTGACGCCAACCGGCGGATCGAGATCGCCGGAGGTCGAAAACATGCCGAGGACAAATGCAGCGCTGACCACACTGGTGACAACGAAAAGAAACGCTGAAATTACAACGAGCAGAATCGTCAATGCTGGGACAGGAAACTGCTGAAGCACGAAAAAGGCGACGCCGCTGATATTGTCGCGTGCGATGTCAAGGATCGGCAAGTCCGTGTTGAGTGCTGCATAGAATCCAATACTACCAAAAATGCCAAACCAAAATAACGAGAACAGCGTTGGCGCAAGAATGACGCCAAGCAAGAATTCACGTATCGTCCGCCCGCGCGATATTCTGGCTATGAAAACGCCAACGAAAGGCGCCCAGGCCAGCCACCAGACAATGTAATTCAGTGTCCAGGATTGAAACCAGTTGGTCCCTACTTCATCCATAAACGTGAATGTGCGGAAGCCGTGTTGAACAGCACCTGAAAAGTAATCTCCAATCAGCTGAACCACCCCACCCATGATGAAGTGTGTTGGACCGAACAGAAGTACGAAGACCAGTAGCGCAAGAGCAATTCCCATTGCGGTGTTTGACAACAGAGCCATGCCACGCCCTAGATCGACCAGGAGCGGCAATGTAAAACTCAGACAAAGTGCTGCGAAGATCGTCAGTGTTACAGCCAACCCACTGTTCTGCAGGCCAAACAGCGCATCGACGCCTTCTCGTATCTGGAACACGCCTATTGCAACAGACCCACCAATACCAATTGCGATTGCGACAATCGCAAGAAGATCGGACAACCAGCCCACCGTTCGCGTCAGCGCCGTTGATCCAAACACCTTGACGATCGGCGCGCTTACGAGCGTCGCGCAGCCCAGACGAAAGCTGAAGTAGGCAATAACCAGGCCCGTCAGTGCATAGATTGCCCAGGCATGAAGCCCCCAATTGAAAACTGTTACAAACAGTGAAAGGCCAGCCGCTCTGCGCGGGCCCTCCGGCTCTCTGATTAAAAGATAATGACTCAATGGCTCAGCTGTGCCGTAATATAGGAGTCCAACACCCATACCTGCTGCAAACAACATGGTCATCCACGAGACCGTCGTGAACTCCGGCACATCTTCGTCGGCACCAAGCTTAATGTTGCCCCACGGCGAAATGGCAATAACAATACAAATAAATAGAATAAAACTCGCCGTCAGCATAATAAACCAAGCACGGCTCGTGAGTTGGACTTTAACTGCCTGACGCGCCAACTCAGCAAGCCCGGCCGTATCAAGAATACCCCAAAGAGCAATAGCCGCCGTGACCGTGAGCGCAACCAGGAGTAGCGGATTAAATTTGACCAATTCCTCTATCCATCTTTAGATCTTTTCATTAGCCGCTGCCGGCTATTCCGCCGGGATTGTTGAGACTGGCGCGCGTTTGCAGATTTTTAGCGCGACCTGAACGGAGCACCCAGACTCGGCCTGATCTGCGGGAGCGTCACGATCGGGACTCTGGCCACCTCTATCGTGTCCTGGGTGTACTCCGGGTTGGATGGCACGGCGACTATCGATGCAAAGAGATCAGACTGCAACCCGCGAGTTCGCGGCTGTTACCAACAGGCAGTTGTACATAGACAAGCCCTGACGCGACAAGAAGCCGAGACCTCCGGGCGGCGCGGCGGCAAGTCCGCATACAGCGACCAGCTAGCTAGATAACGAGACAAAGGGTCCGGGAACTTATTCCGCGAATTTCGACGGCAAGAGTGGCGGTGGCTTTGTCCTCACACTTCAGATTTGCGTGCCAACCTGCCTCGCCACGCATCCGCTCCGGTCGCCAGCTCGAGCTTACGGCCGGGCATATCCAGTACTAGAATTCGGCCGCCTTTGCGGTTGATGCGAGCACCCTCTCACGATGTTTCATGGCGTTGCGCGGTCGTTAATCTGCGGGCGATGCACTTGATGCACTTACAGCGGCGCTCTCGGCCGACCAGCGCCGCCCTTCAATACGCCGCGCGGCAAACATATGCAAAAACTGAAAATCTGAGCCACGACATTTATCGCAGAAACTTCATGTCGCACGACGATAAAACCACTTGCAAACTCGACCCCATATAACGTCAACTCGCGCTTAAAACAAATGACGCCATCGCGGCGCTCTAGTCAGCGCTCAGTCAATAAGGTGGCTTCTCTGGTGTCAATGTAGATGAAAGCGCAAATGATCACACGCAAAAATAGCATTGGTCAATCTATGCACGAGAAGCGAGAAGTTATCGTTGCGCTGGCCACGTTGCATTTCAGCAAACATCGCGAGGCCTATTGATTTACTAAATCAGAGAGTGTTTCTTACTGAATTTGTCGCAGTCGATGCGTGCAGCTAATTAAGATAGAGGGCTTCGTATGTGGTGTCTCGCGTGCAGGGATTGGCGCTCTTATCTGCGCGACGTACCAAGACTTGCTGCAATGTGCAAGCTTGCCTGCTTGTTCGTATGCACGAGCGCCAGCGCGAATGAACTGCGAATCGGGTTCGTTACCACTTTGTCGACCGGGGCTAAGGTCGTGGGTGAAGACCTTCGGGACGGCTTCCTACTCGGCCTGGACGAGATCGGCGGAAGGATTGCGAACTTCGATGTCAAACCAATAATTGTCGATGACAAGTTTTCGCCAGCGGTTGGAAAACAGGTCACGCAGAAACTGCTGACTGAGCATGATGTTCACCTCGTCACGGGCTTTATCTGGTCCAACGTCTTGTTGGCGTCGAAAGATCTGGTCCTTGATGCGGGCCGGGTTCTGATAAGCGCCAACGCCGGTCCGTCGAAGTTGGCGGGTAAAGAGTGCCATCCAAACTTCTTCAACGTCTCGTTCCAAAACGGCCAGCTGCCGGCGGCAATCGGAAAAATTATGCGCGCACGCGGTTATAGCCGCGCCTATATTATGGTGCCTGACTATGCAGCCGGACGCGATATGGCCGCGGGCTTTGCACGGGGGTTTTCCGGCGAAGTCGTTGGACGGACCGCCACGCGATGGACACCGACTCCGGAAACGAATTTTATACCCGTTATTGCCAAAGCCGCCGATGCCGGCAGTGATCTTGTGTTTGCATTCTATCCCGGCAAACCGGGCGTGAAATTCTTTCAGCAATTTAAGCGAACGGGAAGCGTCGGGCAAATCGCGGTCGCGACGTCGTTCACCATTGACGCGCTACTTTTGCGAGGTGTCAAGAAGAGCGCCGAGGGGGTTTGGGGTGCACTGACGGCGGTGCATTGGGCACCAAATCTTGAAAATCCGAGAAATCAAGACTTTGTCCGGAAGTTTCGCACCCGATTTAAGCGGATGCCGTCGTTCTACGCTGCGCAGGGTTTTGACGTCGTATCTCTTATCCAAGCGGCCGTGTTGAATGCAGGCGGCGATACGATCGATATCAAGAAGCTCAGAGATTCATTGAAGCGTGTTACGTGGCCGTCGGTTCGTGGAGCAGTTTCATTCGGAACAAACAATTTTCTTCGGCAAAACCTCTACCTGGGAACGGTCGTCAGCGGCCGCGACGGTCCCGAGATGAAAGCCCTCGAAGTGATCGAAAGGCAGAGCGTTGATGACTATGCCAGCAGTTGCGCTTTCGATGACTAGAGTCTGTTCGACTTAGGCGGAATCGTATTGTCAGCCCACACCCCATGTTCCACGCAACTTGGCCGGCCACCGATGAAATCGTACCATTGGATGCCGGCGAGGGACACCGAAGGAATGAGGTGTAGGATGGGTACTGGTGATCATCTGGACAGTATGCATATCGCAAAATTCATCTTGATGTCCTTCGCGCTATACGGTTTGCCGAAATCACCAACCGACTACTGCAATTGCCCTCAAGATTATGGGTCGCTTCTGGCGGGCCAGAAGGGACTAAGTTCGAACTCGGTGGCCGACGAACTGAAGGGCTGGAATGCTTTGCTCCTGCCGATCCGACCGTCCTCGAAAGCTTCGTGATTGCGGGCCACCCCTTAAGCGGGAACCAGAACGGTTCAATCGCTTATGATCAGGCATGCTAGATCATACTAAACTCGAACCAGCTCTTCAAGATTTTTGATCAGTAGGCAACCATATTGAACGCCGGAGAGTTCCAATTCTTCAGGGGATAGCGGGCTCTAGAGCGTCGGGCGACAAATGTGAATCACCTCAACGATTCTTATTTGTCGCCCGACGCTCTAGGCTCGGAGAAATGCCGCCCAAACCTTCACGCACGAGCATGTCCGAGGCAGCCCGCAGACCTTCACCGCTGTCCTTTCGCCTCAGCAGCGACAAGAAGCGGTCAGACCTTAAAGCGCGTGCCGGAGCGCAGAACCTGCACACCTATATTCGCACGTGTCTCCTGGTCGCCAATGACAACGCACCTGCCAACCGCAAAGAGGATCGCAAGCAGCTGGCTGTGCACTTGCTGCGCGCCGAAGAGAATGAGCATGTCAGCGTGCATGAGTTGTGTAAACTCCGGTGCAATAGTGGTCTAGCGGATCGGCAGCGCCGTTCCGACTGCGCTGAAATTTGCACTCAACATGGTCAATCCCACATCAGGCTAAAGAGGCAGTGCCGCGGACCTCTATGATCCACTGCTGTCGCTAACGTTGCATGGATCAATCAAGCCGGCGGAACGGAAATTGGACAATGCCGATGCGGTGGCCGAACACTCGTGCTCCAAGCAACTGCGGCCAGCCGCTCAATGCTCTGCTAGAGGAACATCAGAAGACCGCAAAATCGCCGATCATGTTATTCCGCACGAGCCACGGGCTTTGTCGGCCATCAGTTTCGCTCACGACGCGACGCTTAATCGTACGGTACAGTTCAGTGATCTCTATGGCGCCGTTCTTGTTTGAATCAGTTTGCCCTCTTTTATCAGACAAGGCGGACACCAAAGCTCGAGTGAAGTAACCTCCCTTTCCGTTGGGAAGCTCTTCACTTAGCTGACGTCCCTTTGAGGCAGCTAGGACGGTGATATGTCCGTTTCCGGTGAGAAGACCATCCACCGCACTGTCATTGGTACTACCCGACAACTCGCCGGTTGCTCCCGAATGACACGCATCCAGCACTACAAGTACGCGCGCTTTAGATCGAGAAAGAATCTCCGAAATCTCCGACCAACTGACCGCGTCTTTTCCAGTTTCACGAAGCGAAAACTTGCTTGTTGCCATAAGGAATTCACCGTTAGCAGACTTCACTCCATGACCGGCAAACGAAAACAGTATTGTATCCCCTACCTCTGCGGTCCGAACAGCCCGCTTTATGGCGCCGATAATGCGCTCAGACGACGCGGCCCCGTTCAGTAGCTCTGTAATATCGCTTTGCGCGTAGTAATTCGAGTGTTGCTTACGGATAACCTCGCTCAAGGCGTTGGCATCGGCAACCGCGGACGAGAGCCTTGGTAGCTCGGCATAGTTGTTAACTCCAACGATTACCGAACGCAGCGTGTTGTTGCGTTTTGCCTGCAGCTTCAACGGTATGGAGATCGGTAGACTTGCCAAGCCCAGTTCGTCGACCGCCACTAGCGTCGACCAGCGAGAGTGCGGCAATTGCCCGATATTGACATCGAGTTGCGCGGACTTCCCGTCAAGTCGCAAAGACTGAACGAGCATGCCATCTTCCAGTACATCAAGACGACGGAGCCGCCGCGCACTGCTGGCCCGAACGGGCACGACGGTCCTTAACGTCAACTCACCCTGTGGCTTCGTGACCAGAACACGAGGAGGTTCCGGCAATGTATCTGGCCGGGCTGCAATGGTTTGGCCATTGAGAAGCTTGGCCGCAAGCCCTGGCCTATTCAACTTCGATTTAAACTGTTCCAATGAAAACAATCGGGTAGCGCCGTAAAAACGGATCTTTGTATGCTGAGCCCCTTCATATGTCGCATCGAAGCGTGCATCGGGGAGTGTGACCACGACCT
Source organism: Pseudomonadota bacterium (assembly GCA_039039985.1). Taxonomy (GTDB): domain Bacteria; phylum Pseudomonadota; class Alphaproteobacteria; order Rhizobiales; family Hyphomicrobiaceae; genus JBCBWG01. The sequence goes on from JBCCOV010000055.1 coordinate 16,951, forward strand.
CGTCGTCGACGTGATAGCCCTTCATAACAAACTTGCCGGTGCTCCGCGCGTAAACGTAGAACTGTCCGTCTCGATTAACCTGTACCAAGTGAGTGCCTTTTTCACTCAGTCGAAGCTCCGCGATCAACTCTGTATCGATTAGTTTTACTAGTGCCGATTTACGACGACCGGTGTAAGTATCCAATACGACTGCTGCCTCACTGCCAGCAGCAGCGATAATGAGGTCGTTTTTGGTGGACACAAATACTTGTGCTCTAACATCTTCGCCAAGGAAGCGCTGGAACGGATTTGCATCGCCAGGAGCGTCTTTTGGGAGAAGCGTGCGCAGTACCGCCATCTTCGCTCCATTGCGCACCAGAAACAAACCCGAAGTATTTGTCGGCAAACTGCCCAAGACAGGGCATTCAGTGCGTATCAGCGCAAATGCCTTGCCATCACTAGACCACGTCCAAGCCTTTTGTATTCGCCCAGGCTCGACTTGCGTAGCCCAATCGCCGCAACCATTATCATCACCAAAGTTTCCTACGTTTCCAAAAAACATAGAGGCATGGCCGATGTTTCTCTTGATCCAACTAAGCAGCGGCTGCGCCCGCTTCCGCGCGTTGTCAAGTGCGCCCTGCGAGTACTGTGGTTCGGATCCTCGGAAATCATAGGTTCTCAACTTTATACTATCGAGAACTGGCGTAATAGACTGATGAATGCGCTCGACGGCGGACTGCTTTCTCCGACTCCAAGGCATGAGCTCATCTTTAAACGCAAATCTATAACCTCTTAACACCATCCTTCCGGAGGGGTCAGGCGCAACAGCAGATCCAGCTTTGCGATTCTCCACCGGCAACTCCGTATGCCGGACAACAAACGGCGCTGGACTAAATTTTGACTGATCATAAAAGGTGCCTAGAATTGGATTTCTAGTTTCAGAGCCAGTGGGGTGCGACAGCTTTATAGGTTCCGCAAGTTCCCAATTGATTCCAGTTGATGAATTTCCGTAATCTCTCTCCGAAAGGCGCTTTGAGACATACTTATTAGCAACTGCCCATAGTCGATTCGCATTGGGTACCCCCTTTAACTCTTCCCCTGTTATCGATTCGTCCCGGTAAATATCGAAGACGGTGCTATTTAGCTCGTCAACAACAACAAATCCTAGATCAAGATCGACCCGAACACTGCCACCAGCCCATAAATCGGAACCGCGCCTAACGCCGTCACGAAAATCGATAGCTTTACCACCCAGAGAGGGCTGAATCCTTAAATGTGTATAATACTGCGATGTTGTTATGAACGCGCTGTCGTTTCTTAGCCACGCGATTACGCCGAGTCCGGTGCTGCCGATTGTGTCGCGCACAAATAAATCCGCAATATGATATCCAGAGGCAGTCGGATCTTCGTATGCCACAAACCGGCCCGTCGGCGAAAAATTTGGATTCAGACCACGCGTCGCAAACACTTTCTCTGCCGTCCTTGCGTCTCGCACTTCGAAGTATTGTTTCCAAACGTAAAGCGTAAAACGCCGCGAGTTGTCTCCAATAACTCGGATTGGACGACCGTCATTAAGTGGATCGTCAACCACTAGCTCAGCACGCCCTAGGGAAACTGATATTTCCTTCTTGGGGCCACTACGGACGACGCGCGGAGGGCAACCACCTCCAACTGCAATGAACCATGAAAGCGCCTGAGGGCCAGCAAGAATAGGGCGGACCTTTAATGCGCTACTCTGCACGGCAAGGCGATGAAGCGGAATGAATGCTCGCGTCCGGCTCTCCCGGAAGCGTATGTTCTGCAATCCAAGAGCGCCGGCGGTCAATGGGAGGAAGCCTGGACCATCGCTAAAGCGCACCGCTTTCGGTACGTCGATCACAAGATACGTCGGCGCTTGAGGGTTCTCGCCAGCTTCGCGGGTCCACCGGACAGTGACCTCATCGCCGGCAGCAAGGTTTGCAGGGTGTTCGAATTGAACTTCAATTCCCTGGGCGACCGATTTGACATAGTTCGTTTGCGTGCGGCAGAATTCGACGTCGCTGCGCGTTTCGTTTGCCAGCAACTGGTCTGCGCGTCGTTGTGCGGCGAGCTGTAGAGTTCGCTGCTCTTGCAGCTCTTTGTCTCTCTGCTCAGGATACTCAGCACTGACGGCCAGAAGGGCTCTTCCAAGCGTCAAGAACTCTCTTTCTTGACATTTCGAACAGACAAGGGACAAGCCTCGTTTTTCTCCAAGTTGGCCTTCCACAACACGGATGAAGAAGCGTGAACTGTCGCGATCTTGCCCCTGCAGTGTGAAACTGCGCTTCGGTTTGAAGCTCTCATGCGTCACGCTACGGCCGTCCAGATTGCGGAGTCGATCATAGAGATCCCGAAGCGTCCGCTCGGGACCGAACTTTAGGGTATCAACACTTAAGTTTCGATCTACGGAGCGCCAGTTTAACCCATGAGTCGACTGGTTGAAGCGGCCCGCAATATTATCAGGGATACCAATACGAACACCAGTAATTGTATCGAGAATTGGCTTGATATCAAAAGTCTTTGCAAATGCTAGTGTCGCCACAAGCAGACTGCAACCAAAGAAAACAAAGGATGAGAGAACATTTCGCACTACAATCACCTCGCTAAAAATGACGACTCTTGCAGGAGTAGATCAGACATCTGCTTTGATTCGACCGCATTATTCGTACACACCAACTAAGATGTTCAACGTGCCGTCACGTTTTGCAAGGCGCAATTCTAGCTATTGCCTTGGATATATTTATCAATTTGCTTTAAGTCCGGATTGTTTACCTCAATCCAGTTTCTTATCTTGTTCAATTTGCGAGCAGCTTCTTTCTCACTTATTGGTCTTCCGCGTGTGATTGCGCCATTGGGCAACCACTTCGGACCAAACCTATAGACCGCCGCATACATTACTTTGGCCAGAACATCATTCACTCCAACAGCTAAGAGGGCATCGTAGAAGACTCGATGTACAGCCTCCCACGGCCTCTCCCGAGTCGCGCAGTAGTGATCGTGCAGCACAGAGGCCCACAGATGCTTTCCGGCTAAAGGAGGAACGATTGACCAGGCGACACGTGGAACTGAAGCACCGTTTGTCTTGGCGCCTCTGGGCACTACCCAACGAACACCAGCTGAATCGACGTACGAAAATTCCGCAAGAACGACGAAGTCTCGACCATCTCCTGGCAAGACCAACTTGAGCTGAAGCTCTCCCTCAAACCGCCCACCAGCGTTTGCCAGAGAGGTGGCCAACAATAAAAAGACCACCGCTGTTGCGGCGCTCAGGCTGTACGGTGTACGCATCTCAAATTCGCCAACTCACAACCTCTAGTAGCACCCCTCATGACTACTAGATCTTGGTGGATCCGGCAAGTTCTCCCGGTCGAAACAGCGTGACTTCCATCCAGCTTGTCAGCGAATGATCTTCAATTGATGTCGTAGCCAGGAATAAGAGTTTTCACACTACAATGATTCGTATAATCGCCTGTACGAGCGGTGTGGAATAGGGAAAGAAGATAATCAGGATTTACTCTCCAGTGTTGCAGCATCAGTATTTTGGAAATAGCGCAAGAGTAATTCATCATGCCTGTTTTGACCTGCGCTCCAATTAGATCGACGTCCACCCGCGCCGTCGGCTTTGTACCCGTTTTGATTGTCAAAGGTCTACTAAGAGCGATTATGTTCTGCCGCGGCACGGTCATCGCCAACACTCACCGGTTTAACCTGCGGCGGCCTATGCTGGGCCAAGTTATTAGCCAATCGGCATGCAGGGCCGTAGGCGCGACGAGCCAATTCGCTGAACGATGTCTGCTCCCGCCCGCACCGGCCATTCATTGTGCTAAGCAGGAAATCACTACTGAACTGAAGGTGAATTAAGCTGAGCCGGCGGTGTTCGGTGGCGTCCAGTTATGCTCCGGCCACGGTCTGAGGCGCGATTGAGGCAACGAACTACGAACGGAGTTTCTGGTCGTGGAACCCAGAAACGGCATGAAACACATCTCCGCTTCCGCAGCGCGCCTTCTATCGACCACACCAGCGCCTAAAACGCCTTGACGGACACCTAAATCGTGCATCCGGTTGACGCAATCTAAATGGCTTGCCTTTCTCCCTGCATTCTCCCAGGCCAGCGTCTGAACCAGTCGACCTGCCAGAGCTGTTGTTAAAATCCAGAACGATTGGATGGCAGTGCTCATTGAGCCAAAGCACAGACGTTAGTTCCGCAGCGCTAGACGCCCAGCCATGACTATCCTTAGCGTCTCCCGGGATGACATAATCTGGGTAACCCAGGCGGGCAATCACCTCCTCAATGCTCCTTCCAAACATGCTGTCATTCACGATGACCCGACTGCGCGCGATTTGAGGTTCGGCTGCGCCAACAGGACAGGACAACGCTACAAAAACGATTAAGGATCGCCCGAACATTCCTCACCTTCTCTTCGTGGATGCATTCCGGTCAATAGCGAAGTGTAGTGGCTGCAGTTGGAACGATCGATATAGCGAGGGAGCACTCTCGACCGCTGGGCCCGCACCAAAAATTTTTGCTAGAATACCAGTGAGCCGAGGAAGCTCAAACAGGTTGTCGCCGAGCTCGGCCACTCACCCTTTGGCCCATTGCGATATCGTTACGTTGCGCCGCAGCGGCAGCATTCGCCAAGAGCAGGCGAGTTGGGTCACATTATGTGAGTTCCTTCGATGACCGCTTCTTAGCCCGCTGCCGAACTCGAACTATGACCGAACATGGTCGCTTCCAGGCTGAAGTGGCCTGGATTCTATCGGAAGCCCCGGAGCTCAATGGGCAATATCATCCCCGAGACCTCCAATGCATACAGATGTTGACCGGCTCCCACTGAGTTCTCTAATCGCGGTTGTCAACGACCGTTCGTATCGGGCGGTTTCGCCGAGGTCGGAGTTCTCTCCGCAGTCGATCACGGCCATTGCTGCATGCTGGTTTCGAAGCTCCTGACGCAGAATACGTCCACCCGACTATGCCGCACGCCTATCAAAGCGACAGCTTCTGCGGAAACAGTCCGCTTTGCAGGGCGCTCTCTGCGGCCTTGCGCGTGTCCCAATAGCAAGCGCTCTCGCGCGTAAAGGGTAAGCCAGCTTTATCCAGGGTGCCGATGTAATATCCGGCTGCGCTTTTCAGGATCTGTAGCGGCGCGTTTGCATTGCCGAATTTCTTGGCCAGGACGCCAGTTTTCTTTTTCCGTGGTTCCATTATTCCTCCTGCATTGCTTTTCCGAATATGCGCTTTTGCATTGCAGATCTTGGGGGGAAACATGCGGACGATCCGGAACGGTGGCCGTAATGCAGAAATCGTCGGACTTCATTTGGTGTCCTTGAACACTTTTGCCCAACTCAACTTGTGTGTCGCGGTAGGCTCGAGGAATGTCGGCCAAACCGTCTCGCAAGAACATGTCCAAGCAAGCCTGCAGACCTTCACCGCTTTCGTTGCACCTCAGCGACAAAGAGCGCGCTACGCTCAAGGCGCGGGCTGGAGCGCAGAACCTGCACGCCTACATCCGTGCGCGTCTCCTGGCCGCCAATGACAACGCACCTGCCAACGACAAAGAGGATCGTAGACAGCTGGCTCAGATCCTCGCGAAGCTCGGCCAAGGTGAGATCGCCGCAAACCTGCGCAGCCTGGCCGATGCTGCCAACAGCGGTACGCTTGTCATGGACCAAGCGACGGGCGAGGCCATCCAGCGCGCCTGCGCCGACATTGCCGAAATCAAATCCCTCCTGATGCGCGCTTTGAGGATCAAAGAGCGTTGATCCTCAAGGCCTCACAGCGGGGCGGCGGCAAGCAGTTCGCGATGCACTTGCTGCGCGCTGACGAGAACGAACACGTCGATGTGCATGAGTTGCGTGGCTTCATGTCCGATGATCTGACCGGCGCGCTCAAGGAAGCCCACGCCGTGAGCCGCGGCACGAAATGCAAGCAGTTCCTGTTTTCCGTCTCGCTCAATCCTCCGCAGGACAAGAACGTCGCGGTTGAGACCTTTGAGAACGCCATCACTCGCATCGAAGAGAAGAATGGGCTCGCGGGCCATCCACGCGCGGTTGTCTTCCATGAAAAAGAAGGGCGTCGTCATGCCCATGCGGTGTGGTCGCGTACTGATGCCGAGACGATGACGGCGAAGAACCTGCCGTACTTCAAGACCAAGCTGCGGGATCTCAGTCGCGAAATCTATCTCGAACAGGGTTGGCAATTGCCGAAAGGTTTGATGAATTCCGCCGCCCGCGATCCGCGCAATTTCACGCTCGCGGACTGGCAGCAGGCCAAGCGCGAAGGCGTGCATGCCCATGACCTCAAGACAATGATGGCGGAGTGCTGGTCCGCCTCAGACAGTCGCAGGGCGTTTGCGCAGGCGCTGTCCGAACGCGGCATGGTGTTGGCGAAAGGTGACCGCCGCGGCCATGTCGCGGTCACGCACGACGGCAATATCCTTTCGGTTGCGCGTTATGCCGGCAAGACAACGAAAGAGATCCGCGCTCGATTGGGCGATGCCCAAGATCTCCCTGGTGTGGCGGACGCCAAAGAAAAGCTGGCCACGCAAATGAGCGATGCCGTCCAACGGCATATCCAGGAAGCCAAGGCCAAACACCAGGCACGTATGGCGCCAATCGACAAGCAACGCCGTGCCATGACCGAAGACCACCGGGCGGAGCGTGCAAACCTCGCCGATAAGCAACGCACGCGCTGGCTGCTGGAGACGAAGGAGCGCGCTGCACGCTTTCCTCGAGGGTTCTCCGGACTGTGGTCCCGCGTGACGGGCGACTACGCGCGTATTCGGGTGCAGAACGAAAAAGACGCATATCTGGCCTTGCAGCGGGATCGGGCCCAACATCAACGTTTGATCGATGCCCAACTCACTGAGCGTCGCAAACTGCAAGCGGATATCCAAGCCGTCCGGCGGGAGCACGCGACGCTGCTCCTGAAGCTGCGTGGCGACAAAAATCGCTATGCGACCCTTCAGAAGGACGCGCAGCAAGATCTCACAACCAGTTTCAAGGAAATCCAGGACAGGACGAAGCGCCGCGTTTCCGAGACTTATCGTGAGCGCCTCAACGCCGCGCAACCCAGCCGGCCAATTCGGCCGCGATCCCGTAGTCCGAGACCCCGCGATCACGATCGAGAACGCTAAGTATGCGAGCTTTCGATCTGCTTCAGCGTTGGCGAACCGATGGCGACGCCGGCAAGCCCGTCGGGCGTTTTGTCCAGGCCGACATGCGCGGCGATCTCAGCCATCCGGATCTGAAACTCCTCACGGTCCCGGGACTGCAAACCATGCGCGTCGCACCAATTCTGGTAATCGGCAAACAGGAATGAAAAGGTCACGTCTTTGCTCGCTGCGGGGTGCAGCCGGTCGTGGCAATACGCGACGACACTGCCAACCGGTCGCGCGCCCAAAGTGATGGACGGCGGTGTTTCCTGCGACGTTCTTCGCTGCCAAAGAGGACTGTGCGACGTCGCCAGATACAGCCCCAGGCTTGAGCCGAGTTCGACCACGACGGCCAGAATTGTAGTGAGCGCCAACCGCACCCGATCGCTGCCGAGGCCCGAGATCGAAGACAACAACTGGCTCTGCGGATCGACGGTCCGGCCGGCGCCTTTAGCCGTCAGGGTGTCTCCTTCCGCGGTGAGCTTTTGGATCTGGCGCCGGATGTCGTCGGCTTGATTGGCAGTCTCAAGTTCTCCAATCAGGCGATAGTACGCCGCGCAGAACCGGCGGCTGTCCGGCACCGTCGCATCGGTGCAACGTTTCGTGCTCTGCCAGCGGGGATGTTGCTGTGTCTCGGCAATCGCCGCTTGGACGACCGCGGCCGGGCGATGGCCCGGCAGTGACGCCAATCGCGTC
>JBCCOV010000056.1:0-23925 GCA_039039985.1 Pseudomonadota bacterium
AGACCGCCGACATCTTTGACGGCGCGGAACATATCCCCTTGCAGCGCCAACGCCATATCCCAGGTCGGCTGGCGGCTCATGGTCGCGTCCATGGCAAAAATAAGCCGGCCCCGGTCCCCCGTCATGCGCGGCGCCGTTGCGGTCATTTGTGTGATGAATGCTGAGACGTCGGCGTCACTTGCCTGCGCGACATCGGTATCCTCGGGCGCAGCAACCGGCTGATCCGCTTTCTCCGACGACATTTGCGCGGTCTTGCTCTTTTCCGCCCATTTCCAGCGCCAGCGTGACGTCATCCCGTCCTCCACACATTCGCCGGCCGCATCAGCAGCCAACGTATACTCCGACATGTGGTGGCGCAGGGCTAGCGGTCCAACTGGGCGGATGAGACCGCGATCCGCGCAAACAGCGACAGCCAGCCCGGTGTCGCCAATGAGGCACCGGTTGCAGCCTCAACGTCGCTGCCAAGCGGCGCGAGACCCGCGATAAGACGACCGCCACACTGATTGACATTGAAAATGCCACACCGGGCGTTGCGACGCACGCGCTCAATCGTCCCAAAATTCTGTGCAAACGCCGACAACAAACGCGGACGAGCTTGGGCAATCTCCTCGGCGTAACCAGCGGCAGATCGCTCTGCCGCACACCGGACAACGGCCATAACCGGCCCAACCAAATCAGGCACATCCGCCGCATCGTCAACTTCAAACAGAGCCGGCGCTGCGAATGCCCCTTGCGCCGTCGTGCCGGGCAGGTCCGGGTCGACGCGCGCCGTCCCGCAACGCGAGAGCCGCATTTTTTGTGCATCAAGCAGATCGGCCGTATCCTGATCTATCAGTGGCCCGATGTCTGTGTCGGGATTGAGCGGATCCCCGACGACAAGTTCGCCAATGCGATCAGCCAGACGCGCAATGAACGGATCCGCCACGGGCTCGGACACGAAGATGAGTTTGGGCGCACTTGGCATCTGGCCGGCACACGGCAGCATGGCGGCAAGAACGGAATCCGCAGCCGCGTCCACAGTGGCGGAGCTGTCCACGATCACAGCATGCCGCCCGCCACAGTCCGCAATGAACGGCGTCATGATCTTCCCGTCCGCCGTCAAATCGCGGTGCAGGGTCTCGGCCATCAAGCGCGGACCAGCGAAAACAACCCCGCTGACGTAAGGGCTTACGACCAGCCGCCGGCAAGACTGTGCATCAACTGTCAAGAGCTGAAGGACATCGTCCGGAATACCCGCTTCATAAAGCAACTCAATCGCAAACGAGGCCAGCAGCGGAAACTGTGCAGGCGGCACCACCGCAGCGGTGTTTCCCATAGTCAAGGCGGATGAGACCTGACCGAGAAGCGTCGAAAGCGGACGCCACGGCGAGCTGATCGTCAAAAACTGTCCCAGACCGCGTCGGTGCACACTGTGAACTGTTCCACCCGGATGATCAGATGTCAGCTGCCCGGCCGCAACAGCCTGCGCCTCACCAGCGACCCACTCAAGCATTTCGATGCTGGACCGCAATTCGTCAACAGCGTTCGGCAAAGTCATGCCGCCCTCGCCGACAAGAAGGGCAATTGCGCGATGGCGCTTGCTCGCCGTCTTCAACGCATGTGCGGCCTTTGTGACGTAAGCGGTGCGCGCACCAACGGGCTGAATTTCCCACGCTGCAGACGCCCTGGCGCCACTTGCAAGGGCTGCCTCAGCAGCTTCAAGGGCAACCGGCGTGTAGGTTCCGATGCGACGACGACGATCATGCGGACAAAACCTTTCAACCGGCGTCGCCCCGGCAAGCGCGTCGTCTGCGACGGCGACAAACGGTGACGCGGCAAAGCCCCATTCCACAAGCGCTTCAACCTCATCTCGCAAGGGATCGACAAGCGCTGGTTCCGAGAACAAAACGCCGCGTGCAATACTTGGCTGCGATGCGACACATGCGAAGCCGCCGCTCCTGCTACCGCCGTCTGATTCGCGGGCCGCTTCACAGGCGGTAACGGGGTCCAGCGCCTGCACGGTCTCGGGCTTGATCCGGCTGGTCACGCAATATGGCGTGCCGTCCACTGTCCTTCGCAGAAGGTCCTGCAGCGTCGCAGCCAGCGCGGCAGAGCCTGCACCGATACGGGCGTTCACACGCCGTCCGGTGACCGCCGCCCGTTGATTGACTGCGATGGCCACACGAGCGCCCGCAATGCCCCACGGGTGTTCTATTTCACGTGAAACGTCTGGAGACAGGTGCTGGATCGCAGACAGAGAGACCGGGCTGACCGTCGCAAAGATGGGATGAAAGGCGCTTTGCTCTGAGATCAAAAACTTGGCGCTGGCAAGCATCGACAGCGTGAGGTGATTGGTGGTCGAAAGCACGGGCAGTTCGTCAAGCCCGGCCACCCTTGTCGCTTGCGCGTCGTGGACCCAGTCGGCCCCATACTCCGCAAGGCGGACAGGCATACGCTTATCATGCTCAAGCGCCAAGCGGCGCAGCCAGCGCAAGGCCGGTATCGCCCGTTTGGATTGGGCAGAAACGGTCAGGCCGAACCCATCCCACCGCTGGAGTTCGCGCCGTACGAAAGTCGCGCCGAATACGGCCAGCGTAGCATCCAAGTCGGCTTCAGACGCCGTATCAACAAGAACCATGACGCCGTTGGCTGCACCTGTTGCCGCCAAGTGGCCAAGCGCGAGTGCGACCGAGTCGCGAACCTCCTCGCCATGATTGTCGCCAAAGCGAGGATGTAAGTCTGCCAGTCGGACGACAAGCGCCGGTCTGGAGAATATGGCTGAGCGATGGGCGCCGTCCTGTGCGCCCGCGTCGTTGGCGATGGTTCGAATACCGGCGACCAGCAACTCAAAGTTGTCTTGCGCAGCCGCAAGGCTCGTAGGACGGCGGCCCATGAGCGAAAACACCGGCCGTACGCCATCATCGCCGAGCTGTCGCACCGCAGCCGCACCCGCCTCGAACGACGGGCCGCAAATGAATGCGGAGTCGAGAATGTTGGTGGCACGAGAGATTGCGGCCCGGATGGTCGACTCCGCGTCGCCGAAGCCAACGCCGTTTCGAGCGTTCAGCACCCGCCCTAGCCGCGGGTACATCCGTGGCAATGTATGCCCGGGCGCCATGCCGTCCGTGTCCACAACCGGCGACAAGCGCTCGGAGATCACCTCGGCAGCGGCACGCTCGTCGCGGATGTCGGCAACCAGCGCAACAAGTTCCAGCAGCTCACAGAACTCAGACGTTGTAAGATCCAGCTCGGATTCCGCACGGCTGAGTGCATCATCGGCCTCAATCGCGGCCAGAACCTCGGCACCGGACACCAAGCGCCGACGCTCGTCGTCCGTCAGCAACAACCGCTCGAGAAACCCACCGACGAGGCGGCTGTCCTCCATTAGCAAATGCGCGGCGACATCGCCGCGATCCGGCTCCGATTGCGTCGATGTCACAAGTTGCAGTTCCGCCATAGTTTTCTCTCCGCGACAACGCACATCGACCCTGGGGGTCCCGTGCCCGCGATCTCCATCGCGCAGCCGGCACACGCATCCATTGAATCCGCATAGATGACTCGCGGCAATTGCATGACCTCAAAGGTTAGGATTTCCGCATCTGATGCGGGAGCACGGCAGATGTGATGGTTTCTTCACACCTCACTGATGTTGATGCGCTCCCAAGTCCACGAGGACGGGATGTGGCCGCGGCACCGCTTGCCAACCGCATGGCCTCATGCCAACTCAGATGTGATCGCGATCCGGCGAGATTCGCATTGCGGTCTGTTCCGCGTTCAGACGGTTTGCAGAGTCTGTCGCCGCGACACGTTGGGTGTTGGACGGGTGGCTGTGCACTCTAACTTGCCTTATTGCGGAGCGACCCCGTGGCTCAGCCAAAGCCGAATATCGGAACTGCCAAAGATCTGTTTACGCACTTAGAGAGAGAAATGAGCACAAAGCCTGCGCGTGCACGCAAGCCGGTAGACCCCGTTGACACCTACACGGCTGCTGACATTGAGGTCCTGGAAGGTCTTGAGCCGGTGCGCAGGCGGCCGGGCATGTACATTGGTGGCACAGATGAGCGGGCCCTGCACCACTTGTTCGCGGAAGTCATCGATAACTCCATGGACGAGGCGGTCGCCGGTCACGCGACCTGGATTGATGTCCACCTCGATGCGGACGGCGCCCTATCTGTAAGCGACAACGGTCGCGGCATTCCCGTAGATCCGCACCCGAAGTTCAAGTCCAAGTCCGCGCTCGAAGTCATCATGACCACGCTTCACGCTGGCGGCAAATTCGACGGCAAAGCCTACAATACATCGGGCGGCCTCCACGGCGTTGGTGTCTCGGTCGTCAATGCGCTGTCAGAGAGTCTCGAGGTCGAAGTCGCGCGGGGCCAGCAGCTCTATCGTATGGTCTTTTCTCGCGGCAAGGCGGAAACCAAGCTTGAGAAGCTCGGCAGCATCAAGAACCGGCGGGGGACGAAGGTTCGGTTTTGGCCCGATCCAGAGATCTTCGGCTCAAACGTCGCCTTCAAGCCGGCGCGGCTGTTCAAAATGGCCCGGGCAAAAGCTTATCTGTTCGGCGGTGTCGAGATCCGCTGGCATTGTGCGCCGGAGCTTATCCGAGACGACACACCGGATGAGGCGACATTTCATTTCCCAGGCGGCCTCAGCGACTATCTCAAGGCGCAAGTCGACGGCTATACACTGGTCAACAAGGATGTCTTTGCCGGCCGGATCGAAAAGGACGGCGGGCACGGCTCGGTCGAATGGGCCTTGGCCTGGATCGCCAACGCAGATGCGTTCTGTCACTCGTACTGCAACACCATTCCCACACCGGACGGCGGCACGCACGAGATCGGCCTGCGCGCAGCACTGTCCAAAGGGCTGCGTGGCTACGGCGAGCTGGTGAACAACAAAAAGGCGTCGCAGATCACGGCCGAAGATGTCATGGGCACGGCCGGTGCGATGTTATCGGTCTTCATTCGCGAGCCTGAGTTCCAAGGCCAGACCAAGGACAAACTGGCGACGACAGAGGCATCCAGGATCGTCGAAACAACGATCAAGGACGCATTCGATCATTGGTTGGCGGAAAGCCCGCAGCAAGCCACCAAACTTCTGGAATGGGCGATCGAGCAGTCTGAGGATCGCCTGCGGCGGCGGCGCGAAAAGGAAATCAACCGCCAGACGGCAACGCGTCGCCTGCGCCTGCCGGGCAAGCTCGTCGATTGCACCTCGAATTCCAATGTCGGCACGGAAATCTTCCTGGTCGAAGGCGACTCGGCTGGCGGCTCGGCAAAACAGGCCCGCAATCCTAAGATCCAGGCGGTGTTGCCGCTGCGGGGTAAGGTGCTGAACGTGGCGAACGCCACATCAGCGAAACTCTCGCAGAACCAGATGCTCTCAGACCTCATTCAGTCTCTGGGGTGCGGAACGGGCCGGCAATACAGCGAAGATGATCTGCGATACGAGCGCGTGATTGTCATGACCGACGCGGACGTGGACGGCGCACACATCGCTTCACTTCTCATGACCTTCTTCTATCAGGAAATGCCCGCGCTGATCGAGAACGGCCATTTGTACCTGGCCCTGCCGCCGCTCTTCAAACTCACCCAGGGATCAAAGTCGGTCTACGCGCACGACGAGGATGAACGTCAGAGCATTATCGACAGCGACGTATTCAAAGCGAATCAGAAGATTGAAGTGACCCGCTTCAAGGGTCTCGGCGAGATGAATCCCAGTCACCTCAAAGAGACCACGATGGATCCGTCGAAACGGGTCTTGCTGAAAGTGGAGTTTGGCGAAGGCGAGAGATCGGAGATCGGCCGGGCGATCAATGCCCTGATGGGCTCAAAGCCGGAAGCGCGTTTCCGGTTCATTCAAGACCGTGCGGCATTCGCGACAGATCTCGATATCTGACGCCTCACCCGGCATGCAACACACGAAACGAAATTGCCCCCTCGCCGGATAGCGAGAGGGCCGTTCCTCATGATATAAATGTCATCAAAATCATCAGTGAAATTGATCACCTCCGTCTTTGCCTGCGGCTCGGCGATTTTCCTCGCCCGCAATGGCTCGAACAACCTTGGCGTCTGAACCAGTTCAAGTTGGGCGTGTGTCTGCGCCACCGATACGACCGATGCGACCGTCGAAACTTGCGGTTTGAGCGCATCCGACGCCCAACTCTGTGTAACACCTTTCCTGTTTGCGTGAGTTTTGATGTCTTTCTGATGCCGGCTGGGCCCGCGGCCTGGACAGGACTAGAGATTATCGTAACGGCTAGTATGATCGTGGATGCGGCCAGCTTGATCGGCTCTGACATCGTTTCTGTGTCTCTCTCAATCTTCTTTTCCAGCGGTTGGCCGGTCGTCCAGATCCGTCCTGCCAATGACAAAACGATGCCAGCCTTCGAGAGAAGCGACTGTTCCGCGGGTCACAGCGATGGTTAAAGCGCATCTCCGGAAACCGCCTCGGGAGCCCCGTCGTTCAAGCCCTCCGATCCGCAATCCATCTGCCGTCTGACACATACAAAGGAGAGTGTCGTCCATGTATGCACGCGCCCTCACCGCCGAGTTCATCGGCTCGTTCGTCTGGGTGCTCGCAGTTTGCGGTGCGTCTGCCACCGCCACGCCCGCCGGCGATCCGGCCCTGGCGGCAGCCGGCATTATCGGCTGCGCAGTCATGGCCGCGACATATGCCGTGGGGCACATCTCGGGCGGCCATTTCAGTCCGGCTGTCACGCTTGGCCTTGTAGCCGGCGGACGCTTCGAAATGGGCGATGCCGTCGGCTATATCGTCGCACAGGTCAGTGGCGCCGTAGCTGCTGCAACCGTATTTTTCTTGATCGGCTTCGGCAGCCCGGACGACTCGTCTGCGTCAGCGACCTTGGCGAACGTCGCGAATACGTTCGGCGGCGCGAACGAGTACAGCGCGCTGAGCGCCATCACGATCGAAGTGGTGATTGCAGTATTGTACGTCAGCATCTTTATCGGGGCGACAAGCCGCGGCGCACCGGCAGGCTTCGCGCCAATTGCCATAGGTATGGCGCTTGTCGCCTTTCATGTCATCGCCGCCCCGATAACGAACGCTGCGCTGAACCCGGCGCGCGCAACTGCGATCTCACTGTTCGCCGGCTGGAACGCGATTGCCGACTTGTGGCTGTTCTGGGCCGCACCGATTGCGGGCGCGATCATCGGCGGCCTGTTCGGACGCGCGCTGCAGGACGAATAGGCGCAAGTTTCGAGGGCAGCTCTATTCAGCTTAGGTAAAGCCCGAATTGTTGAAGCAAGATAGCTGAGATAGTGTCCGCGAATGTGTAAGATTGCGTCATCAAGCGCGGTCGAATATCTGCTATGCTGCATATCTCGGCCGCAGAACGCTTGCCAAACAACCTTTTGGCGTGACAAATCACGGTCGTGCGCGGCTTTTTGTTGCGCGTCGCGGCGCAGTATGTAAGCACTCCGGCAATAGTGGGAGTGCGTGAACGGTCGTAACATAGCGCAACACTCACGTTGTCGATCATGCGCATTCAACGGGGCATTGCGCGTTGCCTGCTTGGTTTTCCTGTGACTCTGGATCTTTAGCAATTCGTCAGCGGAGACAGTTGCTGTTTCACGGAGTTCAGGACGCTGCGGCGCAAGGAGACTTTATCTCTTGGGCGATGTAACGTTTTCCGAATTGGGCCTGAGTGCCAAACTTCTGCGTGCCGTTGAGGCACTCGGCTATGAAACTCCGACTCCGATCCAGGAGCAAGCGATACCGGTCGCGCTGACCGGCAAAGACGTGCTTGGCATTGCCCAGACCGGAACGGGAAAGACGGCTTCGTTTACGATCCCCTTGATTGATCGTCTCGAACGCGCCCGTGCACGAGCGCGCATGCCGCGATCACTCATTCTCGCACCGACGCGCGAACTTGCGGCACAGGTCGCGGAAGCGTTCGAACAACTCGGTAGCAATCACAAGTTGCAGGTTGCTTTGCTGATTGGCGGCGTATCGTTTGACGAGCAGGATCGTAAGCTGGATCGCGGCGCCGACGTTCTCATCGCAACGCCTGGTCGGATGCTTGATCACTTTCAACGCGGTAAGCTGCTCCTCACGGGCGTTGAGATCCTCGTCATCGATGAAGCTGATCGCATGCTGGATATGGGTTTCATCCCCGATATCGAGCGGATCTGCAAACTGCTTCCCACAAAACGCCAGACCCTCTTTTTCTCTGCAACGATGCCGGCAGAGATCCAGCGTCTGGTGCAGCAGTTTTTGAAAGACCCGATCCGGATCGAAGTTGCAAAACCCGCAACGGCGGCAAAGACAATCACACAACGCTTTTGCTTTTGCCCTGAGGGCGAGGACTGGGCCAAACGCGACCGGCTTCGCGAACTCATCCGCTCTCAAGAAGCCCTTCAAAACGCGATCGTATTCTGCAACCGCAAGCGCGACGTCGCCGTGCTGTTCAAATCATTGACGAAGCACGGCTTTAACGCAGGTGCGCTGCATGGAGATATGGATCAGACCGCACGTATGGCGACTTTGAGCGCCTTTCGAGCGGGAACGATCTCCATCCTTGCGGCGAGTGACGTCGCAGCACGCGGTTTGGATATTCCCGAGGTCAGCCACGTCTTCAATTTCGACGTGCCGCTGGCCGCCGATGACTACGTCCACAGGATTGGACGAACAGGTCGTGCCGGGCGCGAGGGTTATGCGGCAACCCTGGTGGGGCCGGAAGACCTGAAGCGTATACTCGATATCGAGAAGCTGACGGGCGAACCGCCGGTCTGGCTTGGAGACGTGCCCGACGACGATGACTTTGCAGACGCATCAACCAAACGTGGCCGACGGCGCAGTCGACGCGGGCGCACCGGCGCCGAAGCCGAACCACAACGCGCATCGCGTAGTCGGGGCCAGGGCCGGGCCACCGCCACATCCGGAACCGGCAGCCGATCTGCCGCGCCCGCAGATGAAGCCGAAGGTGCAGACGGCGCACGCAAACGCCGGCGTCGCACTCGCACGCAAGACAGTGCCGACCAGCCGGTGACGCCCATTTCACCAACATCCGCGCGTGAAGACGCGGCCGAGTTAAGAGGAGAGGCACGCGACCAGTCACGCGCGAACCGCCCCAAGACAAGCAAGCCGGAACAAAACGCCGAATTGGCGTTCGCCGGCAACGTACCAGCCTTTCTTCAGCGACCGGTACGCCGCCCTTCCAAACAAGCCGAACACACGGATTGATCGCCCAAACGTCTGTCTCGATTTAGCGTTCGGGCGATCTCATTCAGATCCAGCTGGGGGGCACTCTTACGTGCCCTATTCGCAGGCTCGCGGCTCGAGCGAGAGTCTTTCGTTTGCGCTGTTCGCAGGCTCGCGGCTCGAGCGCGGGTTAGACGTCTGGCACCCCAGGCCGCAACTGCGGCCCGCCGCGTTGCGGCGCGCCCGCGCAGGGCCCGAGCGAAGCGAGGAATAGCCCGTGAGCGAAAACAGCAGCCCGTGAGCGATAAACAACAAGCTCTAAAATCCGCGACCAAACTCACGCAGATAGCTGAGTTCTGCGTCTGTTGAGGCCCGCCCCAAAACCGCATTCCGATGCGGAAAGCGCCCAAACTTGACGATGAGGTCGCGATGCTTTTCCGCGTAGTCCAAGTATTCGGCGTCGCCCAGTGCGCGGAACAACGCAACGGATCGGTCCTGATCGCTCAGCTCTTCGCTGTGCTCGAACGGCAAGTAGAGGAACATGCGCTGATCGGTTGTCAGGTGCGCGTCAAATCCCGATTCGATTGCAGCCCTGGACACTGCACGCGCCGGCGCATCGGACTCGAACCCGCGCGGGCTGTTGCGGAACATGTTGCGGGGAAACTGGTCCAGCACAATCACTGCAGCAAGCGCCGTGCGCGGCTCAGATATCAGGTCATCAACGGTGTAAGTACGAACATGGTCATAGGTCTGGGGAAACCCTGACCGGATGTCATCGTCGAACGCGTCAGATTGGGCGAACCAATCCGCCCGCCCGTGCTGTTCAAACCAAAACTCCAGAACAGCGTCGCGCCACGTGCTGTGTTCCGAATCAACCACGCTGTCGGATCTCCAACATCAGGCACGAGCATTGGCAAGGGCTGACGGATCAATCGGCGTGAGCTCGACAGACTCTCCACAGCCGCATGCCGATGTCTGGTTCGGATTGTTGAAGACGAACTGCGCGGACAGCTTGTCGATCTGATAATCCATCTCCGTTCCGAAGAGGAAAAGAACCGCCGCCGGATCAATCAGCACGCGCGCGCCCTTGTCCTCGACAACCTCATCGTACTTGCCCGGTTCCGCGACCCAATCGAGACTATACTCCATGCCGGCGCAGCCACCTTTGGTGACACCAAGGCGCAATGCATACATATCGGGTTTCGCCGCCATAATGGAGCGAATGCGCTCAGCTGCGGCGTCTGTCAGCGTCATGACTTTCGGGCGTGGGCGCGGTGCTGTAACCATGGTCAGCTCTCTGCTCGCGGTCTCATCTGCTTTTAGATATAGCCACTCAACTGCGACATGCCAAAGACGCAAAACAGACGCATGCCGTCTCGTCCCAATCGACAAACGCCGCTGGTCGGCATCGATCGGCTCGCGCGAGAGGACATCACACGCAGAGTTGCCAATCCCCTAATGCTCAGAACATATTGAGCGCGAGCCGCGCCTCATCGGACATCCGTGACATATCCCATGGCGGGTCGAATGTCAGATTTACGGTTGTGCCGCTGATCCCAGGAACGGAGTTAACGGCGTTTTCGACCCAGATCGGCATTTCACCGGCGACGGGGCAGCCCGGCGCGGTCAGCGTCATATCGACCGTGACATGGCGATCGTCGTCCAGGTCGATTTTGTAGATCAGGCCAAGCTCATAGATATCGCAAGGGATCTCGGGGTCGTAGACCGTCTTGAGTGCGGCCACGATGTCCGAGGTGATTTGCTCAAGTTCTTCCGCCGTGAAATTCGTGCCGTCTCCGCTCGGTGGCTGCGCGGCATTGGGCGCCGGGTCTTCGTCCTGCAAATCAGGCGAAGGCTGAGCAACACTACGATCGTCCGTCATGTCCATGCCACCGCGTATCTCAAGCGAAAAGATCATGCGCCTTGATCAGCGACTCTGCCAGCGTGTCGACGTCGGCCTTCGTGTTGTAAACGCCGAACGACGCACGGCAAAGCGCCGGCACACCGAACCGATCCATCAGGGGTTGCGCACAATGGTGACCAGCGCGGATGGCAACACCCGAGCGATCAATGATCATCGCGACATCATGCGGATGAAGCCCATCCATTGCGAATGAGACGATCGATGACTTCTCCGGGCACGTGCCGTAGATCTGCAACCAGTTCAGCTCCCCGAGACGCGAGAGCGCATAGTCGGTAAGCTCGGCCTCGTAACGCGCGATCGGATCCAGACCGATCTGCATCATGTAATCGAGCGCCGCCGCCAGCCCGATCGCCTCGACAATCGGCGGCGTGCCGGCTTCGAACTTATTGGGCGCTTCACCATAGGAAATCGCATCCGTGGCCACGCTCTCGATCATGGAGCCGCCGCCGAGAAACGGCGGCAGCCGATCCAGCCAGGGCCGTTTCGCATACAGTACGCCGATCCCTGATGGGCCATAGACCTTGTGGCCGCTGAACACATAGAAATCGCAATCGATTTCCTGCACGTCGACCGGCATATGCACCGCGCTCTGGCACCCGTCGAGCAACACGGGAATGCCACGCTCCCGCGCAATCGCCATGATCTCCGAGACCGGAACCAGGGCACCGGTAACATTCGACATATGCGTCAAAGCGATCAATTTGGTGCGCGGCGTCAGCAGCTTCTCAAAATCGTCAATCAGGAATGAACCGGTATCGGCAATCGGCGCCCATTTCAGAACGGCCCCTTGACGCTCGCGCAAGAAGTGCCATGGCACTATGTTACTGTGGTGCTCCATAATCGAGAGCACAATCTCATCGCCGGGCTCAATCCCGAGCATGCCGAAGCCATAGGCGACCAGATTGATCGCCTCGGTCGCGTTCTTCGCGAAAACGATCTCACTCGCCGATTCTGCATTCAGGAAGCGTCGCGTTGTTTCTCGGGCATCTTCGTAGGCTTGTGTTGCCGTGTTCGAGAGATAGTGAATACCACGATGCACATTTGCGTAGTCGTGACGCATCGCGTGGTCCATGGCTTCGAGGACCGCGGTCGGTTTTTGCGCCGAAGCCGCAGAGTCGAGATAGACCAGCGGCTTGCCATTGACCTGCCGAAACAGGATTGGGAAGTCCGCGCGTATCCGATCTGCGTCGAAACTTCGTGCAGCCGACGCGCTCCCCGGAGGATTACGGTCGAGCGATTGAACTGTCATAGCGTTTCGGCCGTTGAAGCCGCCTTCTGCCGAAGCCACTGCCGCGCCACATCACCCAGCGCGTCCGCGAGGTCTGCGTGGTCGATCTTTTCAATTGCATCAGCAATGAAGGCCTCGACGAGCAATGCCCGCGCAGCGGACTCAGGGATACCCCGCGCCCGGAGATAGAACACATGATCGGGCTCAACCTCGGTGCACGTCGAGCCATGGCCACAGGCAACGTCATCGGCGTAAATCTCAAGCTCGGGCTTGGAGTCGAACTCGGCATCCTCCGACAGCATCAAGGCCTGCGCCATTTGTTTGCCATCGGTCTTCTGCGCAATCTGGCGTACGATGACCTTGCCCTGGAATACACCGCGTGCCTGGTCATCCAAAACGCCTTTGAACAGTTCGCGACTCTCGCCGCTTGGCACCGCGTGATCGATGATCAACGTATTGTCGATATGCGCCGATCCGCGCCCCAGGAATGCGCCCGAGCAATCGAACTTCGCATCCTCGCCGGTAAACTCCACCGCAAGCTGGTTCCGCACAAGCGTCGGGCCGGCAGTGAAGAAGAAGGGTCGATAGTTCGATGCCTCTCCAATTGTGGACACGACGTTGACGAGCACGGTGTCGCCATCCTGCATGCCGGCGACGACGTGCGTCACCCCAGCCCGGTCGCCGACGCGGATATCCGTGAGGTGATTGCGTTGTCCGATGGCGGCATCCGGCCCCGCGACGGCCGCTTCAAGAATGGTGACCTGCGCATCCTTGCCGACACGTATTTGCGATCGCAGGCTTGTCCACGTCGACGATGGATTGGACTTGAGCTGGACAATCATCAATGGCTTGTCGAGGACGGTTCCCGGCGCAATGTCCAACACGGCCCCGTCCGTCATCAAAGCGGTGTTGAGTGTGACAACACCCGTCGCGCTCGGTCCGGCACGCAACCCTGCGGATGCAACGTCGAACTCACCGGAGGACAAGGCCGTCGCCAGCGTCTCAAATCTCACGCCGGCTTCGGGGACGCGCGACAAATCAGCGTTGAATTGTGCGTCCACGAAAACAAGCCGATAGGCATCGACGCCTGACAGCGATCCCAACGCCGCCGACAACATAGCATCAGATGCATCGCCTGCCGTCACGCTAGCCGTGCCAGCTTCTTTTATACCCTGACGCAGGTCTGTGTATTTCCATTCTTCGATCCGACGATGCGGAAGACCGAGCGACGCGAATGTCCCAATCGCAGACTTTCGCGCATCCAAAACGCGCGCGTCACCCGGGAGCGCATCTGCGATACGCTCAAACTGCTCAGTCAGGGCTGTTTCGGCCTTGGTACGTGTCAGTGCGATATTCATGATCTCTCAACCTCGTGCCGGATAAGCGTGCGGTTAGCTTGCCGCCCACTTTCCGGTCTCGCCCATTGCCTCGATCAGGCTGCACGACCGACATATTCAGCGTACCCTGATTTTTCCAGTTCCTGGGCCAGTTCCTTGCCGCCGGATTTCTGGATCCGGCCGTGCGCCAGAATATGAACCTGGTCCGGTACAATGTAGTTCAGGAGGCGCTGATAGTGGGTGATCACAAGCATAGCGCGATCCGGCGACCGCAGTGCGTTGACACCATCAGCAACGATCCGCAACGCGTCGATATCGAGGCCGGAATCGGTCTCATCGAGCACGCAAAGCGTCGGCTCAAGCATCGCCATTTGCAATATCTCTGATCGCTTTTTTTCACCACCGGAGAACCCAACATTCACCGGGCGCTTAAGCATCTCAATGTCGACGTTGAGTTCCGAACCCTTGGCTTTAATGCGCTTCAGGAAATCCGGCGTGGACATCTCTGGTTCGCCGCGGGATGCACGCAGGGCGTTCACGGCTGTCCGCAGAAATGTCATCCCAGCAACGCCTGGAATTTCGATCGGATATTGGAAAGCCAGGAACACGCCGGATGCAGCACGCTCCTCCGGCTCCATGTCCAGGATGTCTTCCCCATTCCAGAGGATTTGACCGTCTGTGACTTCGTAATCTTCTCGACCCGCCAGAACATAGGCGAGAGTCGACTTGCCGGAACCATTCGGCCCCATAATCGCATGCACTTGGCCCTTGGGCACGCTGAGCGACAGACCGTTAATGATCGTCTTATCCTCGTCCGCCAACTTCACATGCAGGTTCTTGATTTCAAGCATAGCTGTTCTCGTTCGCCTGGTCTCAGATCATCCCGTCGTCAAAGTCGTCGTCGTCATTGTCGTCTTCATCACCGGCAGCGCGTACGGCCGAGCCGCATGTTGCGCCGCAGTATCGCAGGCGTCGTACGCCGTTCAGATGTTGCCGGGCGTCCGCCGGACCGGCTCGATCCGGCCAGACACCAATCCAGTCAGCCAACGTCTCAAGTCAGAGCGTGGTGCCTCACGTATCGCTCTTTGCTTTCCAGAACCGGTCGAACGCAGCGACAGCCTCTTGCTCTGCTTTGTCGCGACGCGCGACAAGGCGCTCCGCTTCAGAAACCAGCAGTGTGACTTCGCCGTTGTTGCGACCGGCAAGGCTCGACAATTCTGCAATCGCCTGTTGCGCCTGATTGGCCCGATACTTGGCTCTATCAGCGCGCGCTTCGGCTTCGATCCACACCTGCTCCAGATTCGACACCTCGTTCGATACTACCGTTTGCTGGATCTCGTGGTGACCGACGTATGCCATTGCCGCTTCCTCCTTCTGCTTGACGGCCCGGCTCTTAATGCGACCGGATGCCGCTGCTCCTGCGTGACAGGCACCTTAGTCTTCTCATCACCGCAACCGCAATGCGATTGCAGCAAAACTTCGTCCGTTGTCCGATCAGCCAACGCTGCCTTCCAGCGAAATTCCGATCAGCTTTTGCGTCTCTGCCATGAATTCCATCGGTAATTGCTGGATGACGTCCCGCACGAACCCGTTGACGACCAATGCAACGGCCTCTTCTTCTCCCAGGCCACGCTGCCGGCAGTAAAACAGCATGTCTTCTGAGATTTTGGACGTCGTGGCCTCGTGCTCGAAGTGAGACGATGCGTTCTTGGCCTCGATATAAGGAACCGTGTGTGCCCCGCAGTTATTGCCGATCAGGAGACTGTCGCAGCAGGTGAAATTGCGCGCGTTTGTTGCCTTGCGGTGCGCTGAGACAAGTCCACGGTACGTGTTTTCCGAAAATCCGGCGGCGATACCCTTTGAGATAATGCGGCTCGACGTGTTCTTGCCGAGATGAATCATCTTCGTTCCGCTATCGACCTGCTGGTAACCGTTGGAAATCGCGATCGAATAGAACTCGCCTCGGGAATGATCACCCCGAAGAATGCAGCTGGGATATTTCCACGTAATGGCAGACCCGGTTTCAACCTGCGTCCATGAAATCTTCGAATGGTGACCGCGACAATCCCCACGCTTGGTGACAAAGTTGTAGACACCGCCTTTGCCGTCTTTATCGCCCGGATACCAGTTCTGGACCGTTGAGTATTTGATTTCAGCGTCGTCCAACGCGATCAATTCCACGACGGCCGCATGCAGCTGGTTCTCATCTCTCATCGGAGCGGTGCACCCTTCCAGATAAGAGACATACGAACCTTTCTCAGCAATAATCAGCGTGCGTTCAAATTGCCCCGTATTCATCTCGTTAATACGGAAATATGTGGACAACTCCATCGGGCAGCGCACACCCTCTGGCACGTAGACAAACGACCCGTCGGAAAACACCGCCGAATTCAATGCTGCATAATAGTTGTCCGACTGGGGAACGACGGTCCCGAGATATTTCTTCACCAGATCGGGATGCTCACGCAACGCCTCCGACATCGAGCAGAAAATCACGCCGGCCTTTGCCAACTCGTCCTTGAAGGTCGTCACAACGGAGACGCTGTCGAATACGGCATCAACGGCGACGCGTGCGCCCTCGACACCCGCAAGCACCTCTTGTTCTTTCAGCGGAATGCCAAGCTTTTCATACGTCCGAAGGATCTCAGGATCGACTTCGTCCAGACTTTTTGGCGCTTCGTTCTTTTTGGGGGCTGCGTAATAGTACAGGTCCTGAAAGTCGATTGGTGGATGCTGCAGTTTCGCCCACGTCGGCGCCGTCATTTGCGTCCAACGGCGATACGCTTCGAGCCGCCACTCCAGCATCCAGGCTGGTTCGCTCTTTTTCTCCGAAATGAAGCGCACGATATCTTCGTTCAGGCCTTTGGGCGCCTTGACCATCTCGACATCAGTCTCAAAGCCGTACTTGTACTGATCGACATCGATCTGTTTGACCTGCTCGATGGTCGCTTCCACTGCCGGCATCGCATCTCTCCTAAACCGAACGCGTCGTATGCGCCCTCGTCCCAACCTTCTCGTCTTCGTCCGTTCGCCCGCTTACGGGAAAGCGCGACGATGTGAGCTAGTTTCCATCCGCACTGTCTGACCCAGAGGTGTAGCGCCACCGGAGAGTTCACGCCACCTTTTTAAGAACGATTCTAAATCAGCTTTGGATGTCGTCCATCCCAGGCTAAGCCGCACGGCACCGTTCACCACCTTGTCGTCGAGCCCCATCGCCATGAGAATATGGCTTCGGCTCGCCTTGCCCGAGGAGCACGCCGCACCGGCACTGATAGAGAACCCGGCCAAGTCACACTTAATCACCAGCGTCTCCGACCGTAGCCCCGGCACAGCCAAGCATGAGGTATTTGCGAGACGCGGCGCGTCCTCGCCGACAACCACTGCCTCAGGGGTTAGGACCTTGAGTTCGGCCTCGAACGCATCCCGCATCTGCTGAAGCCCAGACATATGCGAGATATCGCGCAAAGCCGCCGCGGCAGCCGCACCAAAACCGGCTATGGCCGCGACATTTTCGGTTCCCGAGCGGCGGCTGCGCTCCTGCCCCCCGCCGCTGATCGCATTTGGGATCGTGACACCATCACGAATAATGAGCGCCCCAATCCCTTTGGGTCCGCCGAGCTTGTGCGCCGAAACACTCATGAAATCGACATTCAGCGCATCGAATTGCAGCGGCAGCCGGCCAGCTGCCTGAACGGCATCCGTGTGAACCGCAACGTCATGCGCCCGACAGAAACCCGCAACCGCCGCGACATCCTGGACGATACCGGTCTCGTTATTGGCATACTGCAACGTCACAAGATCGCGGCCCGTGCCGGGCCCGCACAGCACGTGATCGGCAATGCGGCCAACGTCGACCTCACCGGACGTTAAGACAGGCAGCGGAATGATCTCAGCCGTCGACCGACGCCCTGGCACCAACACGGACTCGTGCTCGACATCACTAATTAAGACGCGGTCCCAACCGGACGTCAGAACCCAGTTGTTTGCCTCCGTTGCGCCGCTTGTAAAAACGACTTCAGACGGCATAGCACCGACAAGACGCGCCACGCGCTCCCGTGCCGTCTCGACACAGTCGCGGGCCGCGCGGCCGTCAGCGTGAATTGACGAGGGATTGCCAACCAAATCCAGCGCAGCAAGCATGGCATCGCGCGCTTCCGGTCGAAGTGGCGCCGTTGCATTATGATCAAAATAAACGCGTCCGCGATCCCGCTGACTGCTCATGTGGCAGCCTCGCGAAACTCTCCGTTCAACAATGCGGCAATCGGCTCCGCTTCGGCGCCCGTGTTGCCGGAAACAACGTCGCTGAGCGAGACGCTCTCCAGGAATCTACGGATCTGGTCACCCAAGGCGCGCCAGAGGTCATGCGTCAGGCATCGTCCCGGCCGCCCCTGGCAGCTGATTTCATCGCCCGCCATGCACCTTGTCATACGCGTGCGCTCTTCGACTGCGGCCATGATTTCGGCAATCGAAATATCCTGTGCCGGTCGCGACAAGACATAGCCGCCGGTTCGGCCACGGATACTCTCCACCAAGCCGGCGCGTCTCAGCGCGACAAAGATCTGTTCCAGATAGGAAAGCGATAGGCGCTGTCGATCCGCCACCGAGCGCAGGGCAACTGCGTTGCCATTGGCAAACTTCGCAATGTCCACCATCGCCATGACCGCATAACGTCCGCGCGTGGTCAATTCCATTGCGCACTCCCATATGCCGTTGCGTGAACATCCAATGAAACGAACGCAGCGTGCACGCTGTGACTTGGCGTGGTAAGCGACGCGTCCGCTTTCAGTAACGCGGCCGATCTCGAATGATTCTAGGCTGAGCCGTATATGGGAAATCCGACTGGAACAGTCAAGATTAAGCTCTGACTGGATCGATCAATATGAAACGTGGTGTTCCCTTGGATCCGTACCTGGTGAGCATGCGCCAAGTGGAGGAGTGACGACGACAATGCCCGAACTGATTATCAATGGTCCTGCAGGTCGCCTCGAAGCCCGGTACCATCACGAGCCGGCGACCGATAGCCCGATCGCGCTCATCCTTCACCCGCACCCGCGGTTCGGCGGCACCATGAACAATCAGGTCGTCTACAATCTCTATTACGTGTTCGCAGAACGCGGCTTCTCGGTGTTGCGCTTTAACTTCCGCGGCGTCGGGCGAAGTCAGGGCTATTTCGACAACGGTCCGGGTGAACTTGCCGATGCCGCGTCTGCCCTGGACTGGCTCCAAGTCGCAAAACCGGACAGCAAGGCCTGCTGGATTGTCGGCGTATCGTTTGGCACGTGGATCGCCATGCAATTGCTGATGCGCAGGCCGGAAATCGACAGTTTCATCTGCGTCGGCCCACCCTACAACATTCCCGGCTACGAGTGGACATTCCTGGCCCCTTGCCCGGCGTCCGGCTTGCTTGTCAATGGCGAGCGCGACCGCGTTGTCCCGTCAGCTGCCGTTGCCGAAATGGCAGCCAAGACAAAATCGCAAAAAGGCGTCATCCTGACTCACGAAATCATCCCAGGTGCGAACCATTTCTTCGAAGGCGAAGAACAAATGGACGCACTCAAGACGTGCGTTGGTGACTATGTCGACAACCACATGACAGAGATTCTGGCCCGCCGCGGCGAGAAGTCATAGCACCGACAACACCGTCTGCCCGATCGTCGGCGCACGCGCGCCGCTGTCGTTCAACGACCGCGGCGCGTATCGCCTGCTCCGCCTATCGGATGCACTTGTGAAACCGAACGCGTGGGCCGTTGTCGATATGAATGTGATGCATGCGGCAGCTGTAGGTTCCAACGCCGCCGCTATGGTTGGCCTTGAGCCAACGCACGACAGCTTTGTACTTGCCACGCGGCGGATGAAAATCGACCGCGCGACAGCTTGCATGCAGGCTCGGCCGACCCGTGCCGCGGACCCGTGCACCGCGGCGATAGGTCGAGATAACCCGCACGCGGCCAAACTTGGCCCTGATCTGCGCCAAGCGACGGCGAAGGACACCAGGCAGGCACGACGTGCCAGCAGCGTGCGCGACGTGCCCACTTGAGAAAACCGGCACGGTCCAAAAACTCAAAACACCCAGCACAAACACAGTGCCATACACGATTTGACGACCCATTCGCGTCGTAGCTCCTGATCATTACGTTATCTCCGGCGCAAGCCAATTGGCCGGGTCGCGTGCGTTTCGGTCGCGACGGCGCGGCGAATTACGCGTCAGGAGCAAAGATGCATATGCGACGTATTGTCAGCAGTTTGTGTTGGATGAAAGATATTTAGGGCCGAGAGCTCGAAGATTCGGTGAGATACCCGGCCCCAAAGCGTTATGATTGCTGGACGGAATGGTTGGACTGAGCGGCGGCCGCATCCCGCGATGAGCCCAGAATTCGGGCCGGTAACAGCGCAGCCACCACGATCAAGACTGCGGCCACAACGAGGCCGACTATCTCACCCGCAAGCTCCGGGAACAGCGCCGGATAGCTCGTTCCGGCAATTGTGCCGAGCGTCACTTTGCCGCCGAAGACACTCGACAGCACACCGGATGCCGCGAGCCACTCATAGGTCACCATGTATCCGGCCGCGCCCACGAATCCGCCGAGAATGAATGCAAAGGCATCCCAGCGCCCGGTCGCCGCCGCCGTAAGCCCGGTGCCCGGGCAGTAACCGGCAACGGCAAAGCCGGCCCCCAATAACATGCCGCCAATAACGACGCCGAGATAAGACGTCTTGACGCTGAGATGGCCGACATCAATCAGCCCCGCCAGTATCCCGGCAAACAGCCCCGCAGATGCGACACCAATCGCCAGAAAGATCGTCTTCATCAGCCGTAGCCGCGACAATCTCAGCATGCCGATGATATCGTCCGGATTCGTTGCGCCGACACGATCCAGCGTGAACCCGAACGCACCACCCAGTAAGATTGCAAGAAGCAAGAGCTCCATGGTTAGGCCTCCTTCTTGAACAGAAAAATCGCAACAGGAATTGCCGCGGCAAAAGCACCGAGCGCGAACAGATATCCGGAGACAGCCGTCTGCATGAGCCCGCTCATCATGTGTCCGCTTGTGCAGCCGCCGGCCAAACGCGCGCCGTACAACACCAGAACACCGGCTGCG
This sequence comes from Pseudomonadota bacterium, assembly GCA_039039985.1. Lineage (GTDB taxonomy): Bacteria > Pseudomonadota > Alphaproteobacteria > Rhizobiales > Hyphomicrobiaceae > JBCBWG01. The sequence goes on from JBCCOV010000056.1 coordinate 20,734, forward strand.
AACGCCGCGGCGTACCGCAACAGAGCGGAGTCACCGAAGTTCGCGCGCCAGATCGGCGGCATCGCCCGCTCAGCTGAGGCGACCCCACCACGCAACACCGCGGATAGAAGTGCCCCGCCGATCATCGCCAGCACAAATACGAAGCTGTAGCTCCACGGATTGGCGACAGACTTCGCATAGCTTCCGCCGCTCTTGTTGAGATAGGCGTTCGGGCTCGCAAATCCGCTCTTTGCATCTGCGGCTTCAACCACGACAGTCGGATCAACTGCGTTCCAGAGAATGCCGTCGAGTATGACGAACTGCGTCGACACGCCGATCGGCTTGACGAGCACGACCGCGGCGAGGAACACGATCCCCAGTAGAAGGCCACCCCAGGGCCAGGATAACGGCATGGCTTACTCCCAATCTTGTTGTCATGGGAGCAATATATTCATGCTTTCGAATGTGATTGATTGACCGATATCAAATCGGCTGCCCTACCTAGATAGAACTGCAATCTGAAGGCGCACAAACGTCGCGTAACAGCCTACGCAATAATGCAGCCGCCGGTTTGCGGCGCCCGCACACCGGTCGTTCCGGGATACGTCAACGGAAGGCCCTTTAGCGCACGGACGGCCAGATACGCCCACGCCTCCGCCTCAACGGTATCGCCATCGAAACCGATATCCTCGGCCGGGATGACGGGTACCGCAAGTACGTCTTGCAATCCGGCCATGATCGCACCGTTGCGGCGTCCGCCACCGCAAACCACCCAACGCTTCGGCGGCTCAGGCATGTGCGTCCGCGCTTGCGCAACGGCACCAACGGTCATTGCGGTCAACGTGGCGGCGCCATCTTCGACGGACAACCCATCGACGAGATCCCAAAAGAACGTATTGCGATCGAGAGATTTCGGTGGCGCCGCCGCGAAGTACGCGTGGTCGAGGAAAAACTTGACCGTCGCCGTCTGGGCCTTGCCAGCCAGTGCGGCAGCGCCCCCGTCATCGCGAGACGCACCGATACGCTTCGCCATCCAGTCATCGATCAGCGCGTTGCCCGGCCCGGTGTCGAACGCAAGAAGTTGATCATCGCGCCCGATCCACGTGACGTTGGCTACCCCGCCAATGTTCAAGACAGCAACTGGTCGGTCATCACACGCGGCGGCCATCGCGCGATGATAGACGCTTGCCAGCGGCGCGCCCTGGCCACCCTCGGCAACGTCTTCGGCCCGCATGTCGTAGGCGACTTTGAGGCCGGTCAGCCGCGCCAGTGTTGGCCCATCGCCGAGCTGCAGCGTTAGACGGTCTTCAGGCCGGTGCAGTACGGTTTGCCCATGAAACCCGACGATATCGATCGCGGAGCGCTCAAGTCCCTCACGAGCCATAAAGTCAGCCAACGCATCGGCATGACGCACGGTGATTTCAGCTTCAACATCAGCGAGGCAGCCTGAGCGCTCCGCCCGGTTCGTGACCGCGCGCGCGTCCGCAATGGCCTGGCCCAAACGGCTGCGGAACGCGCGATCGTAAGCAAACGTCGCGCCGGGCCCGCGTCGAACGATGCCCTCTCCATCCGTCTCGATCATCGCAACATCGATGCCGTCCATCGATGTACCGGACATCATACCGATTGCTTGCATAGCCTTGCTCATTGTGCTTGTCCGCTGCATGGTCCGGCGCCAACGCATTCGTCAAGACGAACCGAGAAAACCGTATGACCACGTTCGAGCCAAAATCCGACTTCCTGCGCATTCTGACCGAGCGCGGGTTTATTCACCAGTGCTCCGACTTTGCGGGCCTCGACGCGCTGGCGGCCAAAGGCGGAGCCGCAACGTATGTGGGGTACGACTGCACCGGCCCCTCACTGCACATCGGCCACCTGCTCTCGATCATGATGTTGTATTGGCTACAGCAGTCCGGCGCCGGAAAGCCGATCGCCTTGATGGGCGGCGGAACAACCCGCGTTGGTGATCCCTCCGGTAAAGACGAGACTCGCAAGATCCTGTCTCTCAATGAAATCGAAGCGAACAAGGCCGGCTATCGCGGATCATTCGAACGCTTCCTGTCCTTCGGCGACGGCGCCACGGACGCGATCATGGTCGATAATGCCGAATGGCTCGCGCCATTGAACTACATCGAATTCCTGCGCGAGGTCGGTCGGCACTTTTCCGTCAACCGCATGCTGACAATGGATTCTGCACGCCTACGGCTGGAGCGGGAGCAGGAGCTTTCGTTCATCGAATTCAATTACATGCTGCTGCAAAGCTACGATTTCGTCGAGCTTGCGCGCCGCTACGACTGCAAGGCTCAAATGGGTGGCTCCGATCAGTGGGGCAACATCACGATGGGGATGGACCTCGGACGTCGAATGGGTACGGAACAGCTCTATGCATTGACCTGTCCGCTGCTGACGACCGCGTCCGGCGCCAAGATGGGAAAGACGGCTGCCGGCGCTGTCTGGCTCAATGCCGACATGCGGTCGGAATGGGAGTATTGGCAGTACTGGCGCAACACGGAAGACGCTGACGTCGGCCGGTTCCTGAAGTTGTTCACGGCCTTGCCGCTCGATGAGATCGCTCGCCTTGAAGCCCTCGCAGGTGCTGAAGTCAACGAAGCGAAGAAGATCCTCGCGACGGAAGCAACAGCCTTGCTGCACGGACGTGCGGCCGCGGACAAGGCCGCGGAGACGGCGCGTCAGACATTCGAGGAAGGTCGAACGGCCGCAGAGTTGCCAACGGTCGAGATTGCGCGCGCCGAGCTTGATGCCGGTGTGGGCGTGCTGTCCGCGTTCGTTCACGCCGGGCTTGTGACGTCGAACGGTGAAGCACGGCGTCAAATCAAAGGTGGCGCATTGCGCATCAACGACAATCGCGTCACCGATGATAAGGCGAACCTGACCGCAGCCGATCTCTCGGATGACGGTGTGATCAAACTCTCAATGGGCAAGAAGCGGCATACATTGTTGAAGCCGGTCTAAAGCTTGTCGCGCCAAATCAGATTCACGTCTTTCGTTGGCGCTGTTCCCACGCTCGCAGGCTCGCGGCTCGAGCGCTGGCTATCCTGCGAGGACGGTTTCCAGGCTGGAACAGCCGTGAGCGATCAACAACAAGCGCGGGTTAGAGCGTCGGGCGACAAATATGAATCGTTGAGGTGATTCGCATTTGTCGCGAACAGTGATTCTCATTGGGGCACGGAGGTGGCCCATGGGAAAAGCAAC
>JBCCOV010000057.1:0-23917 GCA_039039985.1 Pseudomonadota bacterium
GATCGCCGAAAAGCCGCTGCAAGGCCGTGCACGTCGAGGCGCATGACCCGGCTCCGCGATCCGGAAATTCAGGGCCCGAAGAGCTGAGACGATGCGTTCGTCGCAACAGTCTCGCACCCTCTCCCAGTGACCCGATGGCTACGGTCATGGATCGCCTCGCCCACGCCGTCAAATGAACCCGATGTCGTGGCGCATAAAGGCCGAACTCGGAGAAACCCGAGTTCGGCAGGTGGGCGTGCAGGATGATCCAGGTCAGCCTGGAACGTTTCAGTACAGATCGTGCTTGTAGCGATAATGCCGCCGCTTGGCGTGGCGCTTGCGCTTCGGATAGCTGTCGAGTCGCAGTGTATCGACGATCCGCCCGCTGCAGCGGTTCAGGAACACCAGATAGCGTTCGCCATCATAATTCGTCGCGCGGAACCGCACGATGTTGCGCTTGAACACAACGTGATTGAATTCGTGCCAGCCTGCAGACACGAGACGCCGACGGATGACACGGCGCGGCACGCAGTCGTCGTGGCGATCGACGTGTGACCGTCCGTTGTGATCGTCGTCATCTCCGTTGTGGTCGTCATCCCCGTTGTGGTCTTTGTAGCTTTTTCCGTAGTCTTTATAGCTGTGATAATCATGCCGGTTAGAATAGTACCGGTGTCCACGTGGGCCGGCGATCCGTCGCGGGCTCGGATACTCCGGGTCGTCGTAATCGTACTTGCTGTATTTGCGCCCGTACTTCCGATATTTTTTGTAACTGCGGTACCTGTCGTACTTTCGTCCGTACTTGGGATACTTTTTGTACTTGCCGTACTTGCGCGGATACCGGTCGTCATCATCTAGATCGTCGTGATCGCGATAACCATTGCGATGGTACTTCCGGTCGGGCTCTCCGAAAATGTCCGCATAACGCGGATCGCCATACGGTGAGTCCTTGCCGTTCCGGTCATCATCGTAAAGATCTGCAGCCACTGCGGGTGTCAAGCCGACAACACAAGCAGACACCAACGCGCTTACAAAATACGCCCAACTCATACTCCGGCCCATAATGAATTCCCTTCGACGCACTCCGCTGAACACAATGTGGCATGCTTCCAGCAGCAATATGAACAAAGAATGAAGACGCAAGAAATCTCCAATTATACCAAAAGGTTGTTCTCCAGTTGGCTCTGCATTCGCCGTTGCGCCATCCACCTCTTGAACGCCGCCACAATCACCTTATCTCAAGTTAGTCGCGCCGATTGTCGGGCGACACACACTTTGGCTAGGCCATGAAACGGCAGGCCAACCAACATGTTGCTTCACGAGGAGAACGTGGAATGAGAACTGCAAACTTTGCTCCCCTATACCGTTCGACCGTCGGTTTCGACCATCTGTTCCGCCTACTTGATGCCGTCGCTGATGGCTCAGAAGGCGTTTCCGGATATCCACCTTACAACATCGTGCGCACAGGCGAAAATGCCTACGAGATTGCGCTTGCGGTTGCCGGTTTCACAGACGCTGATTTGAGTGTTGAAGTGAAAGAGAATGCGCTCAAGATTCGCGGAGGCAAGGACAACGAGGACGACGCTCAGTCCTACCTGCACCGCGGCATTGCACAGCGAGCATTCGAGCGGCGCTTCCAGTTGGCAGAATTTGTCGAAGTGACCGGTGCCGACCTGAGTGACGGCATGCTGCGTATCACGCTTCAGCGGAATCTGCCGGAGCGTATGAAACCGCGGACAATCGCGATTTCCCAAAAAGGCGCAAACGCTAGTCGACTAACCGCTGACGTCGCGGCGACGGAGACTTCGGCGGCTTAACGCATAGCGTAACTTAATGGCAGTGCGCGCGGTTCGCTTGTCGGCCGCGGGCACTGTTCTGCGCCATATGGCGCAACAGTCATCAAGCGATCTTATCGACTGTCCCGGGCCGGTCTCAGGTGATCCACCGGCCTTAGGTGACCGGGCACATGCCACCGTCGACGTTGATTGCGGTGCCGGTTACGTAACTGCCCTGCTCCGACGCCAGAAAGCAGGCCACGTTTGCGAACTCTTCAGCCGTACCGACTCGCCCAAGTGGAATCGATTGGCCCATTTCGGCGTAGAAGTCCGCGAGCGAGCGGTTTCTGCCTTCCGCGTTGTGTCGCCGGACCCATTGGTCGCTCTCGATCCGGCCAACAAGCAACGCATTGACCAGCACGTTATTGGGTGCGCCTTCGCCGGCGAGAACTTTGGTCAGCGCCAAACCAGCGGCGCGCGTGACTGCCGTTGGCGCACGTCCGGCATCCGGCGCTTTGGCCGCGGTATTCAAGACGTTGATAATGCGCCCCCATTTGCGTTTGGCCATCTCAGGCAATGCCGCCCTTGCGAGACGCACAGCCGCCATAAGCTTGAGGTCGATATCCGCGCGCCACACGTCATCGGTGAGCGCCTCTATCTTGCCGGTTGTGGATTGGCCGGCATTGTTGACAAGTACGTCCACCTTGCCAAGCTTCTGAATGGTCTCGTCAAACGCGTGTTGACATCCTTCAGCCGTCGCAACATCGGCTGAAATGGCGATAACGTTGCCGCGCGCAGTGGCTGAAACATCGTGTACGGCATCATCGAGAACATCCGATCTCCGCGCCACAAGCGCAATGTCTGCGCCGGCGGCTGAGAACCGTTTGGCGATTGCGCGGCCTATCCCGAGACTACCGCCCGTGATGAGTGCGGCGCGCCCGGCCATTGTGACTTCCATGGTTGCGTCCTTAAGCGTTTCAGCCTGCCGCTGATCCAACAGGTCATTGTGTTATCTTGCCTGTGAGCCTTCTATAGGGTTTCAGCTTTCGCTGGAACCATCCCGTACCCGGCCCTTGGCTTCGTGCCCGGCCAAGTTGCGTTGAACATGATGTTACGCTGAACATGCCGTGTCGAATATGAGGTGTGGGCCGGCGCAGTGGTTACGCCTATAACGGACCTGACCTAGCACATGACACATGAAGTCGGTGTCGACTGACGTTGTTTGTCAAAAGCCACGTGGAACTTGGTGCCGATCCGATTGCCGCCGCGCTTGTTATGGTATTGTCCGCCAATGGATTCGAATCGCGATTCATCTGAAATTGATACGCACACGGTGCCGACGCTGACGGGCCGGATCTCAGAACGTGCCATGGCGGGAGGAGCAGGGCACTATCTGGACGCGCTCAATCCCGAACAACGGCTTGCGGTCGAAGCGCTGGACGGACCGGTCCTGGTCCTTGCCGGAGCTGGCACCGGGAAGACACGCGTTCTGACCACGCGTATCGCGCATACTCTTGCAACGCAGCGCGCGTTTCCATCCCAGATCCTCGCAGTCACGTTCACGAACAAGGCCGCTCGCGAGATGAAAGAGCGGATCGGCGCGCTGGTCGGCGGCATGGTTGAAGGTATGCCGTGGCTCGGTACCTTCCATGCAATCGGTGTGCGTCTGCTGCGCCGCCATTGTGAACTGGTCGGCCTGAAGTCCGGCTTCACGATCCTCGATCCGGACGACCAGCTGCGTCTTGTCAAACAGGTGATCGAAGCCGCGCGTATCGACAAAGATCGATGGCCAGCCAGGCAGTTGGCCGCGCAAATCGATGGCTGGAAAAACAAGGGACTTACGCCGCAAAAGGTGCCCAGTGGCGAAGCTTTCGCGTTCGCCAACGGCAAGGGCGCCGAGTTGTATGCGGCGTATCAGGATCGGCTGAAGGAGCTGAACGCGGTCGATTTCGGCGATTTGCTGCTCGAAGGGCTGCGCCTGCTGCAGGATAATCCGGACGTGCTGGCCACCTACCAGCGCACGTTTCGGTATATGCTTGTCGACGAGTATCAAGACACCAACACCGTCCAATATCTTTGGCTTCGGCTGTTGGCTCAGCGGCCGAAGGGTGGCGAACCGCCGAACATCTGCTGCGTTGGTGATGATGACCAGTCGATCTACGGCTGGCGCGGCGCGGAAGTCGACAACATCCTTCGGTTCGAGACTGACTTTCCCGGTGCGGCCGTCATCAGGCTGGAGCGGAACTACCGTTCAACCGGGCACATACTGGCCGCAGCCTCCGGTGTGATCTCACACAACGAAAGCCGCCTCGGGAAGACCCTGTTCACCGACGGCGAGTCCGGCAACAAGGTTCGTGTGAGCGGCGTCTGGGATGACGAGGAAGAAGCCCGCAACATCTGTGACGATATCGAGAACGCTCAGAAACAGCGGCATAGCTTGAACGAAATTGCGATCCTGGTTCGTGCGTCGTTTCAGATGCGTGCGTTAGAGGACCGGTTTGTCACCGTCGGCGTTCCGTACCGCGTGATCGGCGGACCTCGCTTCTACGAGCGCCAGGAGATCAAAGACGCGATTGCGTATCTCGAAGTCGTCAATAATCCGGCAAATGACTTGAAGTTCGAGCGGATTGTCAACGTTCCCAAGCGCGGACTTGGCGACACGTCTGTGCGGCGGATCCGCGAATTGGCGCGTGGAACGGGCCAAGCGCTCTATTTCGCCGCACGGGAAATCGTCGAAACCGAAGAACTTGCGGGCAAAGCGCGGCGATCCCTGACGCAATTGGTGGCCAGCTTTGACCACTGGCGCGGATTGCTGTCGTCGATGTCGCATACCGAGCTCACCGAACTCATCCTGGATGAGAGCGGCTACACCGCGATGTGGCAGACGGACAAGAACCCGCAGTCTCAGTCGCGTCTCGAAAACCTTAAAGAACTCGTTCGGTTCATGCATGAGTTCGACACGCTCGCCGGCTTTCTCGAGCACGTGTCGCTGGTCATGGACATCGATCAAGGCGACGACGGCGAGCGCGTGACATTGATGACGCTGCACGCTGCCAAGGGGCTCGAGTTCGACACGGTCTTCCTCCCGGGGTGGGAAGACGGCCTGTTTCCGTCTCAACGTACGATGGATGAGAGCGGGCTTGCCGGTCTCGAAGAGGAGCGGCGGCTCGCCTATGTGGGCATTACGCGTGCGCGGAAATCCGCCAGAGTATCGTTTGCCCAGAACCGGCGGAACCGTGGGTTGTATCAAGCGGCGATGCCGTCGCGCTTCGTCGATGAATTGCCGGCGGCGCATGTCGAAGTGGTCGAAACGCGTTCGCCGTTCGGCGGGAGTAGCCCGTTCGGGTCGAGCCGCTTCGATGCCGTCCAACCGTTTCAGGGCCATAGCTACGACACACCAGGCTGGCAACGCGCACGCGCGCGCCAGCAGTCGGGAAACACACGACGCCAGAGTGGCGGCCCCACGACGATCGAGGGCGAGCTTGTTGCCTCGTCAACCAAGCATGTTGCGCGGTTCACGGTAGGCGACCGGGTGATTCATGCAAAGTTCGGTGAAGGGGAAGTGGTCGAGGCCGACGGCAACAAGCTGACCGTCGAGTTTGCCGATGCCGGTCGGAAACGCGTGATCGACAGCTTCGTCCGAGCCGCCTGAGCCTGTTTGCCGCACCTTGGTGGCGACAAAGACGCCGCAATGCCGCATCAGCTATGTGACCGTACGAACCCTTGCCAAATTTCCGTGTTGTCTCGTCTGCGTTGACAGACCGTTGAAAAACTCGTCTCCCGCATTTGGGTTTACGGTACGCCGTCCCTGCCCCATGTGACCTATGCCGCTCGACATCCGGCGCGCATCACTGACGCCAAAACGAACGCTAGACAAACCGGACCCTCAGATCATGATCAAATCCACGCTTGCCTTTCTGATTGCTCTCGGCCTTGCGACGTCTGCTGCACGTGCGCAGTCCACCGATGTGACGGCTGGCATCTATAAGCTTGACCGCTCCCACGCCAGCCTGACGTGGAAAGTCAGTCATCTTGGCTTATCGTTCTACACGGCGCGCTTCACCAAGTTCGACGCGACGCTCAACATTGATCCGGCGAAGCCTGAGACAGCCAAGCTCTCGGTTGAGGTGGATACGACATCGATCCGCACAGACTATCCGTTTGCCAGCCGCAAGGACTTCGACAAAGAGCTGATCGAGAGTCCGAACTTCTTTAACGCGAAGAAATTCCCGAAGATCACATTCGTCTCGACCAAGGTTGAGCGGACCGGCGACAAGACTGCAAAAATCACCGGCGATTTGACACTGCTCGGTGTGACAAAGCCCGTGACACTAGACGTTACGTTGAACGCGGCCATCATGCATCCGTTCGCCAAGAAGCCGGCGATGGGCTTTTCCGGCACCGCCAAGATCAAGCGCAGCGACTTCGGTATGACTCACCTGGTGCCGAACGTTGGTGATGACGTGACGTTGCTGGTCGAGGTCGAATTCATCCAGGGCTAAGCGTTCTGCGTTTCACATGGTGCCGTTGTCGATCTCGGCACATTTTGCGCGGAGACGATCCCAATGGTTCAGGCAACAAACCCACTGCGGTACTCTCGCGTTGCAATGGTCCTTCATTGGGCCATTGCGGTTGCGATTATAGCCATGCTGATCATGGGAACCTGGATGGCGGATGCTATCAAGGTGCCGGAGACGCAAGCGCTGGCATTTCAGACCTACCAGCTGCACAAGTCGATTGGCCTGACCATTCTCGTCCTCAGCATTGCGCGCCTGGTCTGGCGCCTCTTAAACCCTCCGCCACCGCTTCCGGCGCATATGTCGTTCGCGAGCCGGTTTGCTGCCCACGTTGCGCACTGGCTGTTCTACGGGCTTATGCTGGCGTTGCCGATCAGCGGCTGGGTTATGGTCTCGGCCAGCGCCTTCGGCTTGCCGACGATCGTGTTTGACCTGTTCGAATGGCCGCACATTCCGTGGATCGTCGCATCTGACGGCAAGGCCGAGATCGAAGCCGGATCGAAGCTGGCACACCGGTTTATGGGTTACGCAACGATCGTCTTGTTGGTCCTGCACGTCGCCGCCGCGCTGAAACATCAGTTCATCGACAAAGACGGCTTGCTGGGCCGCATGGTTCCGTTTCTGACAGTGCGCCAATCAACGGATGCTACGGAAAGATCCTCTCATGCCTAGACTGATTATGCTGGCCCTCTCAGCCCTTCTGCTTGGCTTCACGATCACTGCGGGCGCTGCAGCGCAATCCTGGACGGTCGTCAGCACCGAAAGCCGGATCGGGTTTTCCGGCACGCATGCGGGCACTACGTTCAAAGGCACATTCGAAACGTGGTCGGCCGAGATCCGATTTGATCCGGAAGATCTTGCAAACTCGAAAGCTGTGGTGACCGTCGATCTCACGTCCGCGCGCACCGGCAACGCCACCTACGACAAGACGCTGCCGAGCGCGGACTGGCTTGATACGGCATCGGCCAAGACAGCCGTTTTCGAGACGCAATCCATTACAAGAACCGATAACGGCGATTACCTCGCGGACGGGCAGTTGCGACTCCGCGGCGCCGACATACCCGTGAAATTGGCGTTCACTCTAAAGATCGACGGAGAAACTGCCGTCATGACGGGAACGTCAACGATTGCCCGGCTCGACTTCGGCATCGGCAAGACGTCTGATGCTTCTGGCGCATGGGTTTCCCTCGAAATCCCACTCGAAATCAAAGTCACCGCCAAACGCACCAGCTAGATGTGAACTTTCAAAAGGTTGTTCGTTGGGGCCGGAGGACGTTGTTCATCCGGCCGTACCCGGTGAGGCTGTGGTTGCCAAACACTCAGCGATTCGCCGGGGGACCGAATGAACAGCCACAACAATGCCCGCCTGACGCCGCGGGGTCGAGAACAGATGGTACGGGCGGTTGTGGATGACGGTCTGTCGAAAGCGATGGCCGCACGCCGCTTCAACACGACGGCCAGAACCGTGACCAAGTGGGTCGATCGCTTCCGCAAGCTCGGTGTCGCTGGTCTGCGCGAGCGCGGCGCAAAGCGCCGGGCCGCGGTCGCGGCCTGGGGTGCCGGACGGCTGGCCCGCGCTCAAGTAGCGAGCGCTTGTCGCGAGCGGTAGCGCAACGAAAGATTCGCGTGCGAACAGTGCAATTTAAAGATTCTCATGAGCGTCTTTACGCCTCGACGCGTTTTCCGGAGAGCAGATCCCACGCGACGTTGATTTGCTTTATGCGATCTTCTCGCGCCACACGGTCGTCTTCGTCGACAGCGTGGTCCGGGTGCCAAGTCGCGCGTAACGCATCGACCAGACGTTTCAAAATGCGATCACTCGCATGTTCGTTGGCGCCGAGCACTTCAAGCGCTTCGTTGCGATCTCTCGGAACACCGCGATTGACCGGCGCCTCGGTCAAACTGCGATGCGCCGATTCGACGATGTCCTGCATACGCATCATGTCGGTAACGACGCGCTGCAACTTCGCGCGCATACGCCGCCACTCCGTGTCGTCCGCAGGCGATGTAGTGATCAGCGACGCAAGAAAATGCTCCATGTCTCTCACTTCTCGAAGCAGCGTGCGCCGCAAAGGCGCGGCCCCCTTCAAGTCGCCGGCGCGAACATGGACCTGCTCGATCAACTCCTGCGCTGAGCGGCAAAGATCGCTACAAATCTGCGCATGCGGCCGTGTGAGATCGATACCATCGCGCCGAATGATAAGCTCATAGGCATCCAGCGGCCGATAGGGCGGGCGCCGGTTCTGCACGTACCACCATCCGACGCTTGAGAGCATACCGGCCAGCAGTGCGATGATGATCAGCATTCCTGCAAACGCACGTTGTGACAGCAGGTTGGCCGCATCGGCGTCCGCAGGCAGCGGTGCGGGAATCTCCACCAGAGTCAGCCAGAACTGCGACTGAGTTGAGGCTTTCGGCGCGGGAGCAGGCGCCGAGGCGACCGACGTTCCAGCACTTGTCTGTTGCAAGGACTTTGGCGCAGGCGGGCCGGCGACGGCCGGAACAAGCGTTGCCAACGCCGCAACGCGGTTCACCCGTCGTGATGACGGCTCCGGCCGAGGCGGAATGGATCCGATGGCCGTCGCAAACGGATCCGACGATGCCGGGATAACTCGTGCACCCAGCTCGGTTAACGGCGCGAAGCCTTGCGGAAACGCGAGATAGGGGGCCAGAGGCTCAAACACGCCGGTCGCCTCGCACCCTGTGTTGGGAAACGAGTCGGCCGGCGGAACGACGGGATGGTCACGGCTTGGCCAGGCGCCACGCAGGCATGGCGGGTGGCCCCACGGTCTCAGTCGCCCGCGGAACTGGAACAACAACTGCCCACGCCGAAGACGTGCGCCGCCGCCGAGTAGACCGGCCGCGGCCCGGGCAACACGCGCCCACGACACCGCGCCACCTTCACATGAGACCTGGAACTTGTGGACGCTGAGATTGCGGCAGTTCTCGCCAGTCTCAGGATCGCAGATCTCAAAGACACGCACGCGCTGCTGACCTTCGATGGCGTAGTAGTGCGGCGTGCTCGGCGCGACGCGAACCTCGTTACCAACGAGCGTGCATGAGAACGGCATAACCACATGGTCGCGCCCTATCGCGGACGCGGCACCCGGAACGCTGGTTAGCAAAACCGCGCCGGCAAGGATCGATCGTCCTGCATTCCATCGTCTTGAAATCAAGCGACCCACACGTGCCCCCACACAATCGCTTGTGGTCCCATTGAGGATAGTATGTTCGTCCAAACGGGGGCACTTCTATGGCAAACTTCAGCTGCACGTTGTTGTTCACAGAAATCTGCGCGCCGGGATATGCGTCGACAGTTTGCAATTCGCAGTTATGAACTCGGCCATGAACTCAGTTGTGAACGCTGTTTGTCATTGCAGATATCTCGGGCCAGCCGCCGCCAAGAACCGAAAAAGTCGCGCCAACTCTCGGCCTTAAGCGACCGATTCAAACTCTGGCGGTCTTTCCAGCGTCACGAGCCTCAAAAGTGACTGCCAACTGATAATCTGGATCGTGACGGAAAACCACTCCGCCAAAAACCGATGTAATGTTGACCGGATTAGGAGTCCCAACGGCAACCGACGGTGCACAATGCACGGACGCCGTCGAGCGCGAATCAGCGTGGGAAACGGCACGGCTTGGCCATCGCACCTGTCCTGCCTCTGGAGTGTGCTGTCTCTGAAGCGGGCCGGCTGCTCCAGGCTCTGGTTGAGCATATGCGTCTTCCACGCGCTGTCGGTTGGCTGAACGGCGACCTGTGTGACCCAATTTCCATCGGATTGGCATGACATGCTCGACAAGCTGCCGGGTGGCTTCCTAAAACGTGACGCCCGACTGAGAGCGTTTCAGGTTTCTGGAACCATCCCCACATCCCGGCCCGGCCACAGATGAAGTCGTGCCGTCGGGTAGCACCACGACATCGGTTATTTTCGATGTCGTTGACTCAGGAATACTGAACTCGGATGTATCCGAGTTCAGGGCGGGCATGTGGGCCGGCGAAGAGATTCCGCCCGTGGCGGAAATGATCTAAGCGGTAAGCGTAGCGCAAGCCGGGAGAGGGAGGCGTCAATGGCCCATACCACCGCGAATAATGGGACTGCGGCCGGGTCCGAACGGACGGCCGCGCACACAGAAGCTGAGCTGCGCCACTTCGCACAGCCGGAACCCGACGTGGTGCCGCCAGACGGTGTGCGGCGCGAAACCTTCCTGCCAGTCACGCGAACTGCGCTTATCGACCGGCTAACCCGACCAAACGCCTGGGACGATCATAGTGAAGCCCGGGATGCGTCGCGTTTCTTCCGCTATCTCGCCTATTGGCGCCAGCAGCAGTACGCCGCTGAAACGCTGCGCCTGGAACAAACGTACGAGCCATTCAATCCGGATACGGATCTTTTGTTGACGCGTCAATACACCGACGCAGAGCGCCAGCAGATGCAGAAACGCCTGGTTGGGCACATGGAGCATCTGCTGGAGCAGGCGAACTTCGTGCGGATAGACCCGAAAGACGTCGCAAAGATCCTGGAAGGCCAAACGCACTACGGCTTGGATTTTGAGCTGGACCTTGATGCCTTCGAAGAGCTCGTGATCTGCTATCGCGGCGCATCGACGAAGAAAGACCAGAAGCGAACACTGCGAAAGTTCTTCCGGAAGACCGAGTTTGAGGTTCCCGTCTTTCAGCGGTTGTTTGTGTTGTTCAAGATCAAGCCTGACGATGTGCGTGTTTCGGAGATCATGAAGGAACGCGGCGTTAGCGAGAAAAAGGCAACGAAGATTGTCAAAAAGCTCCGGTCCCGCCTGCCGCCGGCGGTCCGAGCCGACAACATCTACATGAAGATGTTCCGGGATATCCCGCGGGCGGACATTGAGATGATCTTCCCGAACACACGGGTCAAATTCCGGATGCTTGACAAGGTCAAGCTTGGGATCACGGGGGCTGGTGGGATCGGCGCGGGCGCTCTTGGCGCTGCGGGAAAGATCGCGGTTGCAGCCAGCAATCCGATCCCGGCAGCTATGGCGATTGCCGGATTAGGCGGCGTTGCGTTCCGTCAGGTCATGAGCGCATTCAACCAGCATCAGAAGTACATGGTCGTCATGGCTCAGAACCTGTACTTCCACTCGCTGGCAGACAACCGCGGCGTCCTCATTCTACTGGCGGACCGTGCTGCTGAAGAGGACGTTAAGGAAGAGATCCTGCTCTACAGCGTATTGGCGAAAGAGCAGGTCTACCGGGAAGATCTTGAGGCCGTGGATCGTGGAATCGAGCAGTTTCTGCATTCCACGTTCGGGATTAATGTGGACTTCGACCTGGATGACGCGCTCGGGCGCCTGCTTGCGGATGGGATTGTGTCAGAAAGTGCCGACGGCCTGATGTACGCCTTGCCGCCGGCCGCTGCCGCCCAACATATCGATGCCATGTGGGACCGCTTCCTCGACGACCTCCCCGACACGGTCGACGGCGAGGGCCGAGAGTTCGTGGGGCAACCAGGGGGTGCCGATTCTGGGCCGGTCGCCACAGCAGATGCGCATCTTTCAGACGCCGCTCAATAGAGCCTGCCTGTCCTCAAACGCGCCCGCGCGGCAGCACGAACCGAGAAGCAATGGCGACGCAACAGCACGTTCTCTCGATAGCCATTGCGGACCGCGGCACGGTGCTGAGGCTCGCCGGCATCCTGACGGATTTGATGATCCCCGCACCGGACGCTGTTTCGGTGTTTGAAAACGACGGAAGCTGGCGGATCGACGCCCATTTCTGCGCTCTGCCAAGCGAAGGCTGCGCGCCATATGTCGCGCGCGCCGCTGAATTTGCGGGCCTGTCAGACGTGCAAGCAGATTGGGCGGTTTTGCCCGACACGAACTGGATCGCGCTCGTCCAGGCCGGGCTGCCGCCGGTTGCAAGCCGCCTGTTCACCGTCCACGGATCTCACGATGCCGACAAAATCGGCCGGCGGCGGCTCGCGATCGAGATTGATGCCGGAGAGGCCTTCGGGACCGCGCACCACGCGACCACATACGGATGTCTTGAAGCCATCGCGCGGCACGCCCTGGCGTTCGGACCCACCCGAGTGCGCCGCGTGCTGGACCTCGGTACCGGATCCGGAATACTTGCGATTGCGGCGGCACGGGTTTGGCCAAATGCGGAAATCATCGCCAGCGATCGTGATGTAGATGCGGTGCACGTTGCACAGCAGAATGTCGTGAAGAACGGCGCCAAACATCACGTGTCGGTTGCGCGGGCAGACGGCATTCCGCAGCAGTCCCGCATGCGCGGCACGCGCTGCACCGGGCTGTCGTTTGACCTGATCATTGCCAACATCCTGGCCGCGCCGCTGGTCCGCCTGGCCCCTCAGGTAACCCCGGCTGTCGCACCCGGCGGCTTCGTGATCCTCTCAGGCATCCTCAACGAGCAAGCACGCGGCGTTGCGGCCAGCTACCTGAGCCGAGGCCTTCAACTGAACCATCATGCACAAACTGAGGGCTGGTCCACGTTGGCACTGCAAAGGCGTCGTTAACAGGACCGGCGGGGCGGCCGGCGTCAGATACAGAAAGGACCCGCCAATCGGCGAGCCCTTACGGAGTCTGACTGTCTGCGACGTTAATTGGCCCAGAAGTCCTCCGGGATACGTCCTGTTTTGCGGAATGCCGCCACCTGCGCATCTGACAATCCGATGGCGTGGAGATGCCCATCAGACAGGTTCAGAAGTTCGCGTGCCGCACGCGCGCGGCCAGCCTTCATCAGTGAATTGACATATGCGGTACCCAGCCGACTAAGAAAGCTAGGCTTCGCGTCTGTCGTGGCGTGGCCAGCCGCAAAGGCTTCGCCGCCAACCATTGTAGCGTTCGTTGTCATGATCATCTCATCTCTGGTCTTGGACCCGGAGCGTTTTCGCTCTCGTGTTGTTATGATTTAGTCTAATCCCGTCGGAGTCGCCAGCGTGATCGTCGCAACGCAGCAATGCATCGATCGCATGCATAGTTTGAGATCAAACAGTATGGTTTTGCCGGAACCGCGTCGCAGGCTATCCGTACGTCCTTCGCAATTGCACCAACAGCCAGAAATGAGGAATGATGTTCCAAGATTTCGAGTCTCCACCCCTTGATGCAACTGCTTGGACAACTTCACGAATCTCGCAACTGCGAAAAATCCTCTTGCGCCGCAGCATAGATGCCTACGTCGTGCCACGCGCGGATGCGCATCAGGGAGAATATGTGGCCGCCTGTGACGCGCGCCTGTCGTGGTTGACGGGGTTCACCGGATCTGCCGGAACCGCGGTGATTGGCCGAAGTCGCTCGGCCCTGATTGTCGACGGTCGCTACACGCTCCAGGCCCGCAGCCAGGTTGCCCAGTCCGGCATTGAAGTCGTTGATATTGCACCGCACGCGCTCGACGACTGGCTGGCGTCAACCTGCCAGTCCGGCGCAGTTGTGGGCGTCGATCCGCGATTGATGCCACTTGCACAGGCCGAGCGCCTCAACGCAGCGCTCTCGCGTTTCGGATTTAAACTGCGCGCCGTCGAGCGGAATCTCGTCGACATGGTGTGGGGCAAAGCGCGTCCACAGGAGCCGGACGGCGCCATAACGGTCCAGCCGGAGAATGTCTCCGGGCAAAGCGCTGAAGACAAGATTCGACAGCTTCAGGACACGCTCCGCTCAGACGGCGACGATGCTTGCCTTCTCACGCTGCCGGACTCGATCTGCTGGCTGTTGAACATCCGAGGTCGGGACGTCAGCCATACGCCGATCGTCCGCTGCTTTGCGGTCGTTCCCAAACGCGGAAAAATCGAACTTTTCCTCTATCGCGACCGCCCGGGTCAACGCATTGACGCAGCCACGCGCAGCCACATCAGCAAGCATGCGCGCTTGCGGCAGGTGAGCGAATTGCGCGACCATCTGAAGCTTCTCAAGTCGCGCGATGCGCGCGTCCGTGTGGATCCGACAACAGCCGGATGGTGGTGCGCCCGGCAGCTCGGCAACCGAAACCTGCATCGCGCCGACGACCCTTGCCAACAACCAAAGGCCATCAAGAATCCAGTGGAAATCGCGGGCACGCGCGCGGCCCACTTGCGAGACGGTGCAGCCATGGCCCGTTTTCTGGCCTGGCTTGACCGGGAAACAGAGGGCGGGTCCGTCGATGAGATTGCGGCGGCGCGACAACTCGAGGAGTTTCGCCGGGAAACAGGTGCCTTGGAGGATGTCAGCTTTGATACGATCTCAGGCGCAGGCCCGAATGGTGCAATTGTTCACTACCGGGTGACGGAAGCGACCAACCGCAAACTTGGGAAAGGTGAACTCTATCTCGTCGATTCCGGCGGCCAGTACCGGGACGGGACGACCGATATCACGCGGACCGTTGCCGTCGGCCGGCCGACAAAGGACATGCGCCGCAACTTTACGCTGGTGTTGCAAGGCCATATCGCGATTTCGACGGCACGCTTTCCGAAAGGCACACGCGGGCTGGATCTGGATCCGCTGGCGCGGGTTGCGCTGTGGAATCATGGGCTGGATTACGGCCATGGCACCGGGCACGGCGTTGGCAGCTTCCTCTCCGTGCACGAGGGACCGCAGTCCATCTCACGCCGCGGCCATCATGTGCTTGAGCCGGGCATGATCATTTCGAACGAACCGGGTTACTACAAGGAAGGCGCGTACGGCATTCGGATCGAAAACCTGGTGCTTGTGAGGCCGTTCGAACCGGTTTCGGGCGGCGATCGGGAGATGGCCAGCTTTGAGGTGCTGACGCTGGCGCCGATCGATACGCGCCTCGTCGACCTTGCAGTGCTCACAGACGATGAGCGCACCTGGCTGAACGCCTATCACGCGCGTGTTTTGAAAGAGATCGGTCCGCTGGTCGACCGGGCGACGCGCGCCTGGCTGAAGAGTGCGTGTGCTGCGATCTAAACCCACCGCGCACTGATGTGACGGACGACGGACCGACTCTGCAGCCGTCGATCCACACGGGTTGTTCCTGCCATTCTTGACAGAACGCCGTTCGCGCAGCATCTCGGCGCGACAACCAATAGGCGGCGATGAGGATCAACCCATGTCAGATGCGGACATGTCAGATGCGGACAATCGCGCGCGGCTCATAGAGATCGTGAGACAGCGCTCTTATGGAACGGGCGTTGAAATCAAACTCGCGTCCGGTCGCACGTCTGACTTCTATTTCAATCTCAAACCAACGATGCTCCACGCCGAGGGCGCCTACCTCATCGGCGAACTTGTTCTCGATGCGATTGCATATCTTGGTGCAACCCGCATTGGTGGGCTGGAAGTCGGCGCGATCCCGATCGCGACAACAGTGGCGGCCGCCAGTCATCGCCGGAACACGCCGATTGATGCGTTTTTTGTACGCAAGGAGATTAAGGCTCACGGAACCCAGAAACTGGTCGAAGGGCTGGTTCCGGGAGATTCGCTGGCGGGTCAGACTGTCGTCGTCGTCGAAGATGTCACAACGACTGGGGGATCTTCGTTGAAGGCTGCCGAGATGGTGCGCGCGCAAAATGCGACACTGGCCAGTGTCATTACGGTTGTTGACCGGGAAGAAGGCGCCGCCGACTCATTTGACGCCGCCGACATTCCGTTTACCGCAATTCTGAAGCGCTCGGACTTTCTATAACGTCTGCACACAACCAATCTCAGGCCGATGCACATGCCTGTCCGGCTCTACTCTGCCGCCTCACGCACGAGCGGCGCGGCATCGAGCACGTCCGCATCGACATGCATCGCAAACTTCTCGAAGTTCTGCCGAAACATGTCGACCAGCGCTTTAGCCTGGACATCATAAGCGGTCGGGTCGGCCCACGTTGTCCGCGGCGTCAGAATGTCGGGGTCCACGCCAGGGACATCGACCGGAACCGCGAAACCAAATAGTGGGTCAATACGCATCTCGACGGTGTTGAGCCGCCCGGACAGCGCTGCGTTGAGCAATGTCCTTGTGGCCTTGATCGGCATACGGTGCCCGACGCCATATTTCCCGCTTGTCCAGCCCGTGTTCACCAACCAGCAGTCGACGCCATGCTGCGCAATCAACTCCCGCAGCATGTTGCCGTAAACGCTTGGATGGCGCGGCATGAACGGGGCGCCAAAACACGTAGAAAACGTCGCCTGTGGCTCAGACCCGAGCCCTTTCTCCGTGCCGGCGACCTTGGCCGTGTAGCCGGACAGGAAATGATACATGGCCTGGCTCGCGCTGAGCTTGGCGATTGGCGGCAGTACGCCGAATGCATCGGCACACAACATGACGATGTTCCGCGGATGTTGCGCACATCCCGTCTCAGATGCATTTGAGATGAACTTAAGTGGATAGGCCGAGCGGGTATTCTCGGTGAGGGCGCCATCGTCAAAGTCCGGCGTCCGCTCAGAGCTGAGCACAACGTTCTCAAGCACGGTGCCGAAACGCGTCGAGGCATCCCAGATTTCCGGCTCCGCATCGCGCGACAGCCGAATAGTCTTCGCGTAACAGCCACCCTCGAAGTTGAATATGCCGTTCGGCGACCAACCATGCTCGTCATCACCGAGCAGCGTGCGGGTCGCGTCGGCAGACAGCGTGGTCTTGCCAGTTCCCGAAAGTCCGAAAAACACCGCAGATCCGTCTGTTTCCGACGTATTTGCAGAACAGTGCATCGGCATAACGCCGCGCTCCGGCATCACGTAATTCAGGAAGGTAAACACCGATTTCTTGGTTTCGCCGGCATACTCGGTGCCGCCGATTAGGACCAAGCGCTTGGAGAAATTGCAGGCAATCACCGTGTCCGACCGGCATCCGTGACGCTGCGGATCTGCGCGAAAACTCGGCAGGTTCACAACCGTGAAGTCCGGAGCGAAGCCCTTGAGCTCTTCGCGTGCAGGCCGACGCAACAAATGCTGGATGAACAGGGCGTGCCACGCGAACTCGGTGAACACGCGCGTGTTCAACCGATAGTCGGGATCAGCGCCGGCGAAGAGATCCTGGACGCAAAGCGTGCGCTCGGCTGCGTGCGACAGGAAATCCTCGTACAGCGTACCGAATTGCTCAGGCGACATCGCATTGTTGTTGTCCCACCAGACAACCGCATCTGTCATGGCGTCTTTGACGGTGAACTTATCCTGTGCGGACCGGCCAGTGTGCACGCCGGTCGCGACCCGCAACGCCCCGGCGTCGGTTAGTTGTCCCTCGCCGCGCTGCAACGCCAGTTCGATTAACTCAATCGGATTGAGATTGTGCGCGATCGACTTCGCAGACGTCAGCGGGAATGTGTCAAAACTCATCTTGAGTCCGTTTCTCATTTCACTCTTCAGGCAGCTGCAGCGCTCCATCCACGATCGACAGCAAGATCGGCTGCGCGCGAACTGTCCGGCCTCCCCAGGTCACATTCGACTAACCGACATCAACCGCCGACTGTCAATTCGCTGCTTAAGGAAACCACCTAAACCCCCTAGGAATCGTAAATTCCTGGCCAGAACGTATCCGTTAACGTCTCCATTGGACGTCAAAGCCGCGGCGAGGCAGAGTATCAGCTGGCCAATAATGAACCCGATGCGACCATCACGCTGGGGAGCGCTTAAGCCAACTTACGTAAATCGGGGACAAACACGTGCAACTGGCGGAACATTCGGCTAGCTTACGGCGCCTCGCTCTGATCCACATGGAGCGTGTCATATTTGGTCCATGGACGCGCCGTAGTTGCCTTAGCCGCTACGCGACGATTCGAGGGGCGCTGCGAAATGAAAGATAAGAGCTCGGTTGCGCTGGTGGATGACGAGCGCAACATCCTGACTGCCCTCAGTCTGGCCCTTGAGGCCGAAGGTTTCCGGGTGCGCACGTACAATGATGGCGCTGCCGCCCTTGACGGATTGTTGGAAGAGCCTGCCGATCTGGGCATCTTCGACATTAAGATGCCCCGCATGGACGGCATGGAGCTCTTACGCCGGGTCCGTCAGACAACGGATATGCCGGTGATCTTCCTGACATCGAAAGACGAAGAGATTGACGAGCTGTTTGGCCTCAAGATGGGGGCTGACGATTACATCGCCAAACCATTCTCACAACGGCTGGTGGTCGAGCGCGTCAAGGCCGTTCTGCGTCGCTCGCAGGCGCGGGAAGGGAATGTGTCTGCCAACGAGGCGTCTCGTGTTCTCGAACGCGGTATGCTGCGGCTGGATCCGGAGCGGCACACGTGCCACTGGGACGCGAGGCCCGTGACGCTCACGGTGACGGAATTTCTTATTCTCCAGGCACTTGCCGCCCGACCAGGGGTTGTGAAAACCCGCGACGCGCTGATGGATGCGGCTTACGACGACCAAGTCTATGTCGACGATCGGACGATCGACAGCCACATCAAGCGTCTGCGAAAGAAGTTCAAGCAGGTCGATGACAACTTCGATGTTATCGAAACACTCTACGGCGTGGGCTATCGGTTCAAGGAGGTTTAACGCGCGGCAACAGCGGTGGGTACTCTTGAGCGTGGCTCATTGTTATCGTTGCGGTCGGCGGTACGTGCGCCATCCGATCCTGGCGGTCGTGGCCATGCTCTCCTGTCCTAGGTCAAGGGCATCTGTTCCTAGTTCAAGGGCACCTGTATGTGGACACCTGTTTTGATCCGATCGATCGGGGCAAATCTCGGTCCCTCGTCGGATAGAGGTTAAGCGCACATGGCTTTGCCAGGCGATATCAGACACTTCGAGCGCCCGATTCGCAAAACACTGCGGGACTGGCTTGTCCGTTTCGCGATCGCCGGACGCCGCGTCGGCGCAGCCTACGCTTGGAGCGCCAGCAAGCTTGAGCCGATCGGGGACTGGTTTGCAAACAGCTGGCTCGCGCGACGGATGTCCGCAAGCCTGTTGCGTCGTATCATCATCTCGAACCTGATCGGGTTTGCCCTGCTGCTGTTTGGCTGGGCCGTCTTGTCCCAGCAAAACGTCTGGTTGATCGATACCAAGCGCGACGCCCTTGAGACGCAGAGCCGGATTATCGCCGCAGCCGTCGCTTCAGCAACACCGAAACCACAGAAGGACGCCAGGGACTATGATCCCGACAGGCTGGCGACCGAAGCGCCCGGCCGTATCGCATTTGACGACCAAGCCGTTTTCAGAGATCTCGATCTATCCCTGCGCCCCGAGCAGGTGGCCCCGACCCTGGCCCAGGTTGTGAAGGGAACCAACACGCGCGCGCGCATCTATGCCCTGGATGGCACGCCGATTGTCGACTCGAAGGACTTCGACCTGCGTGGCGGCCTCAGTGGACTGCCGGACCCGAAAACGGGACAGGTCATCAAGCCGAAGAACATCTGGACCCGCGCCCTGAGCTGGCGCGTGCGATCACCGCTGACGGTCTACCAGGACATTGAAGGGATTAGCGGCTTGTCGTTCCGCGAAGTCTCGAACGCCCTGAAACTTGGGACGTCCGAGGCGATGCTGCTGATGACGGAAGACGGCGAGCAGGTTGTGGGCTTCGTATCGCCGATTGTGCGCCTTGGCAAAACGCAGGGCGCTCTGCTGCTCTCAACAAAGCCGGGTGAGATCGACGATCTGTTGTTCGCTGAGCGGCTGCGTATTCTCACGCTCGCGATCCTGGCGTTCGTTGCGACATTGGCGGCGTCTATTCTTCTGGCGCGCACAGTTGCCGGGCCGATGCGCCGCCTGTCGGAATCGGCGGAACGGGTCAGTCTCGACATCAATGCCAGCCGGGATCTGCCCAGTTTTGCCGGCCGCGAAGACGAAATTGGCCAGATGTCGCGCTCGTTCAGCAAAATGACGGATGCGCTGCGACGACGGATCGAGGCGAGTGAGAAGTTTGCGGCAGACGTGGCGCATGAGCTGAAAAACCCGCTCACCGCGGCGCGTTCGACGGCTGAATCACTCACTTATGCGAAAACTGACGAGCAACGTGACGAGTTGGTGGCCGCCATCTCAAGCGAGCTTGCGCGCCTCAACCGGTTGATCACAGACGTCTCAAATGCCTCCAGACTGGACGCAGAACTCGCACGGCAAGAGACGAAGCCGATCGAGATTCTCGAACTCGCCTCCAGCGTCGTCGATACGTTTCGAGACATCATGTCCGGTGATTCCCGCAACTTGACGATCACGCTCGATTCCAAACTGGGCTCGCAGCCATCAACCGTCCTGGCGCACGAAGGCCGCATGGGGCAAGTGCTGACCAACCTTATCGACAATGCGCTGTCGTTTTCGAACAATGGTGGTGTGGTTCGGGTGGAGCTTTCCGCGTCGACTGACGAATTGCAGATTGCGATTGAGGATAACGGACCAGGGATCAGTCCGGAGAACATCGACGCGATCTTCACGCGCTTCTACACGTACCGGCCGACCGAGTTCAGCAGTCGCGGCGCCAATTCGGGGCTTGGGCTTTCAATTTCTCGCGAGATCATCAGCGCTCACGGCGGTGTGATTTGGGCCGAGAACCGCAAATCGGGTGGCGCGCGCTTTGTCGTCCGCCTTCCTCTCGTTCGCCGCACAGCCCCCGGGTCGGTCGCAAAGCCCGGTCAGCCCGGTCGGCGCGGCCGTGCCTGAACAGCCACCAGCTGAGTTACTGCTCCACGCAACCGCTATTGCGGTTGCTGGCAACGCCATGC
Source organism: Pseudomonadota bacterium (assembly GCA_039039985.1). Taxonomy (GTDB): domain Bacteria; phylum Pseudomonadota; class Alphaproteobacteria; order Rhizobiales; family Hyphomicrobiaceae; genus JBCBWG01. The sequence goes on from JBCCOV010000057.1 coordinate 20,833, forward strand.
TCTTTCGCGGTCCGTCTGGCAGCGGCAAGTCCGACCTTGCGTTACGCTGCCTTGCGCAAGCGCCCGGCCCGCTTGTGCAAAACGGTGCGGCGGTTCTCATCTCTGACGACCAGTGTCACGTCACGAAGACGAACACTGATCAACTTATCGTTTCCGCACCGGAGCCGTTGAAAGGCCTTATCGAGGTGCGCGGTGTCGGCATCTGTCGGGTGCCGCACGACGCGCAGGCGCGCGTGCGGTTGCTGGTCGACCTGACCACCGAGACACCGGAGCGTTTGCCGCCGGAACCGATGGAAACCGAGACGCTTCTCGGTATCGCAGTGCCCCGCACGCAGCTTTGCCCGCACTATCCCTCATCTGCGATCAAAGCGCTGCTTTTACTCGCCGCTGTGACTTGCAGGTCGTAGTCTGACACAACATCTGTCTCCTGTGTAAAGCGACTTTTGCTTCGGCATACGAGCGTGATAACCCTAGATACCGATTGTTTTGGATGGATGTGCGATTGCCCGTTCATCCGGCGCGTGAATCGGGCTCTATATTTATGATGTTCAGCAGGATTGAAGTTTCGGCCCCGAGCGCAGCCAGGGGGACGCAAAGGAGTCGAGCCGGAGCGATCTTGCTATGATGCGAAACGAAGGGCTCGTCGCAAATGCGGTCCGTTCGCCGGCATGGGATGCGTCGTCAATGATTGGTCTCGTGATTGTCACTCATGGCCAGCTTGCGAACGAGTTTCGGGCGGCGCTGGAGCACGTCGTGGGGCCGCAAGAGAACCTGGCCACTGTGGCAATCGGGCCAAACGATGACATGGGGCAGCGCAGAGCCGACATAGTCTCATGCGTACAATCTGTCGATAATGGTGATGGTGTCGTCATACTTACCGATATGTTTGGCGGCACGCCATCCAACTTGGCCATTTCGATTATGGACGAAACCGGCGCTGAGGTCGTCGCTGGCGTGAACCTGCCGCTACTGGTCAAACTGGCCAGCCGACGCGGCGACAGTCCGCTCCAGGTTGCCGTCAGCGAAGCACGTGAAGCTGGCCGAAAGTACATTGCAGTCGCAAGCCAGGTTCTGGCCGGTGAACACTGAGGACTTGAGGAGCAATATCTTGGCCGTGACCGAAGACGAACTTCGCCGCACCGTAAAAATCCGGAACGTCAAAGGCCTCCACGCGCGCGCATCTGCCAAGTTTGTCAAGTACGCTGAGCGCTATAACGCGAAGATCTATGTTCATAAGGACGGCCAGACGGTCTGCGCCACATCCATCATGGGGCTGATGATGCTTGCGGCAGCACCCGGCTGCCGTATCGAGCTTAGCGCATCCGGGCCCGACGCCCAGAGAGCGCTAGATGCGCTGGCATCACTGGTTGAGTGCGGCTTCGATGAAGAGTGCGTCTGAATGCGCCGGTTGATCTCGCCGCTCACGCAGTTTTCATGAGTTTCGACAGTCGATTCGACATCACGACATAAAGATGTCTTTATATAGCGTTGCATCGTTGGTGCTGCGCCGGTATATCGTGGCGACCGCTATGGACTGCGCGCTGCGGTCACGGCGCACAGCAGTGTCGTGCCCTGATCAACAGCCCAACCTCATACAGCCGTAACTTGAGAGAGATCATGTCGAACGTGCAGGATTATGCGATTGCCGATATCTCACTTGCCGACTTCGGTCGCAAAGAGCTTGATATCGCCGAGACCGAGATGCCTGGCCTCATGTCATGCCGGGAGGAATTCGGACCGTCCAAACCGCTGAGCGGTGCCCGCATCACCGGCTCACTCCACATGACGATCCAAACCGGCGTATTGATCGAAACGCTAACGGAGTTGGGTGCGCAAGTCCGCTGGGCCTCATGCAACATCTTCTCCACGCAAGATCATGCCGCAGCCGCAATTGCTGCTGCCGGCGTGCCCGTTTTTGCGATCAAGGGTGAGAGTCTCGAAGACTATTGGACCTACACAGACGCGATCTTCCAGTGGCCCGATGGTCAGCCGTCAAACATGATCCTCGACGACGGCGGCGATGCGACGATGTACATTCTCCTGGGTGCACGCGCCGAGGCTGGTGAGGACGTGCTCTCGAACCCCGGTTCCGAAGAAGAAGAGTATCTGTTCGCGCAGATCAAAAAGCGGATCGCGGCAACACCCGGCTTTTTCGCACGCCAGCGCGACGCCATTCGCGGCGTGACGGAGGAGACGACAACCGGCGTTAACCGGCTGTATCAGTTGCAAAAAGCAGGTGGCCTTCCGTTCCCTGCGATCAACGTCAACGACAGTGTCACCAAGTCGAAGTTCGACAACAAGTACGGCTGCAAGGAAAGCCTTGTTGACGGCATTCGGCGCGCGACCGACGTGATGATGGCCGGGAAGGTTGCTGTCGTTTGTGGTTACGGCGATGTCGGGAAAGGCTCGGCTGCATCGCTTGCAGGTGCCGGCGCCCGTATTAAGGTGACGGAGATCGACCCGATCTGCGCCCTGCAGGCCGCAATGGACGGCTATGAGGTTGTCCAGCTTGAAGATGTCGTCAAAACCGCGGATATTTTCATTACGACAACCGGCAACAAGGACGTCATTCGTCTCGAGCACATGCGCGAAATGAAAGACATGGCCATTGTCGGCAACATCGGACACTTCGACAACGAGATTCAGGTCGCCTCTCTGCGCAATCAGAAGTGGACCAACATCAAGCCGCAAGTCGACATGATCGAGTTTTCCGGCGGGAACAGAATGATTTTGCTGTCCGAGGGCCGCCTCCTGAACCTTGGAAACGCAACGGGACACCCCAGCTTCGTGATGTCGGCGAGCTTCACGAACCAAGTCCTGGCGCAGATCGAGCTGTTCGCCAACGGCGCTGACTACAAGAACGAGGTCTATGTCCTTCCCAAGCACCTCGACGAGAAGGTCGCGCGGCTGCATCTCGCGAAGCTTGGGGTGAGGCTGACAAACCTTTCGGACGAGCAGGCGAGCTACATCGGTGTAGAAACCCAGGGCCCGTACAAGCCGGAACATTACCGCTACTAAAGCGCGTCGCACTAACTTGCTTTCGCTGGAGCTTGTTTTCGCTCACGGGCTGTTCCGGCCTACGGCC
>JBCCOV010000058.1:0-23902 GCA_039039985.1 Pseudomonadota bacterium
GTTCGCACGCGAGTCTTTCGTTGGCGCTGTTCCCACGCTCGCAGGCTCGCGGCTCGAGCGCTGGCTATCCTGCGAGGACGGTTTCCAGGCTGGAACAGCCGTGAGCGATCAACAACAAGCGCGGGTTCGCCGTCTGGCACCCCAGACCGCAACGCGGCCCGCCGCGTTGCGGCGCCCCCACCCCAACGCGGGAACACCCGCGTTGGGCAGTTCCAATGTCGAGATGGCGAACACGCCATCTCGATGGGGCCCGAGCGAAGCGAGGAATAGCCGTGAGCGATAAACAAGCGCGGGCCAGCCGTCCGGCAACCAGGGGGGCCGGCACCGGCATGAGCAATTCAATTCTGGTTAAAAATCGCTGTCGGGTCGGCCGGCTCGCGCGTCATAGATTTCCAGTCACCGATCACGGTACCCGGCACGCGTTGCGACGGACGCGGTGGGGCATCCGTTGATGGCTGCCCGGTTGCCGATCCGCTGCGCTTGGGTGGTGTCGCGCTGATCGCTGGACGTCGCCGCGTCGGCGGCGAGGCCCCATCATCACCACGGCGCCGCACGCGTGGATCCAGTGGGGACATTTGAAAGATCTCACGGAAAATTCCGGGCGCCGCAAGCGAGAGCGGATTGACCAGCACTTCCGGTTCGTCCATCGGCCCTTGAACAGCAAACGTCAACCCGACGACGCCCTCACCGCGTGGCCCCGTCAGCAACGGCCCGATCCCGGGCAGCACACGGAAGGCTGCAAACAGGCCTTGCAACGGCGCATACGTGCCGCCCAACTGGACGGTCCGGCGGGCGAAATCCGCTTTGCCACGCAAACTTGCACCGAACAGCGGGCCGCGCAGCTGCGCGTCGCGCAAAACCAGCTGCCCGTAACCAACCGAGAACGGTGCGTGCATGAGGTCGAACTCAACGACCTCGCGCGTTACATTCTGACCCGGCTTACCTTTGCGCGATTTCACGACCAGACGGTCGTCTTCCCCGGTTTGAATGACTTCACTAATAACGGGATCGCCCAGAACCTGGAAGTTGCGCACTCTGAGAACGCCGGTCCGCTGCGCATCGCCGCTGCCGTCCATTTCGACGACCAGCCGCATGTCACCACCCCGTGCACGGTTATAGAAGTTGACCATGCGGAACACATTCCCCGCGTCCGTGCTTGTCGCAATAAGTCGTCGCGGTTGGTTCGCGGTATTGCGGATTACGGCGTTGAGTTTGCCACCCCCATCCAAGACGCCGTTCGCCTTGAGTGCTGTGAGCTTTCCATTGCGTTTGGACAGCGTCACTTTCACGCTCTTGAGCCGCGCATCGTTAAAGCCTTTCACCGACCCTATGGTCGCGGTGAGATCCAACCCAAGCTGAGGCGTTGCAGCACCGCTCGCCGCGCTCGGCACTGAGAACAAGCCCCGGAAGAACTTCGATCCATCATAGAATGAACCGTTAACCGCAACGTTCCACACAGGGGTGCCGCGCTGTTTCGTTTTGCCGTCGCCCACGTCCCGCCGTTTTGCTTTCAGCGACAGTCGTGACCCATCGATCGAAAACGTTGGCAGTTCGACTGTCGCCAGCTCATTCTTGGTATTGAGCTCGGCCCATCCCTGCACAGCCAAACCCGGACCAACGACTTTCAGGTTCGTCAATCGGGTCTTGTACTGGCGCCCCTTCTCAACATCGAACTGGAGGATTGATCTGATGCCGCGCGGCTTCACCCAACTCAGGCTTTCAACAGCCAGTTCCGCGTTGGTGAGGTCAACGTCGACATGAACGTCCTGCCCCTTTGCTGACTTGCGGACCGTAATCTCAACCGGCGTATCGCCACGCCGCACGATGGCACCATTGCCAACCCCAAGTTGCCGACGATCGGTTCCATCGAGTGTTGCCCGGATTCTGAGCGGCGGCTGCTCAGTGTCCAACGCGGAATGAATCCGTTGCCAAGTTACCGTCGCTGGAACACCCGCAATCAAAACCCGCCCGTTGAGATCCATCACCTTGGGGGAGAACGTCAATGCCAGGCTGGCACTCTTAACCGGATAGGGCAAAGCCACGCCTTGCCACTCTCCGTCCGAAACGCGAGCCGTGCCCGTGATCTGCGTTTCGCGCGTCCAGTCCGCGACGCCTGGTGGCGGCAGCGCTAACGTCAACTGCCCTGTTGTCCATCCCTTCGTCCGACGGCGGGCAAACTCCGGCGGCACCACATCCAGCTGGGGCGATGCAAGAAGCGCCAATGCTGCAGGCAACGGCCCTGCCCAACGAAACGCAGCTTCTGCCCGCGGGTCAGATGTCAGGGCACCAGCGACCGTGTATCGCAAGTCAGACAGCTTGGTCGTGCCCTTGCCCGGGACAATCATCGTTCCGGTTGACGCCAACACCTCAGCAGAGCCTCCGGCGAAACTGATCGTAACAGCCGGCAGTGATACAAATGGAAGCCCAGCCACGGGCGAAAACTGAACGTCGCGCGCCCTGAGGCGGACGGCAAGTGCCGTACCGTAGTCTCCAGACCGGCCGCGCGTATCGATGGAGAACGTTCCATCTGCTGCCGAAGCGGACTTCACATTGGCAACGAACCACGCCTTGGCCTCGGGCATGAGACCGGCCGGCCAGAGCTCTGCAACCTGCGTGACTGCCACCCCGGCGATCTGGCCGTTAAGGCGCACATCAGGTTGTCGACGAAGCCCGACCTGGCCCGCGAACTTCAGGCTGGTATCGCCAACAGCAATCTCCGCACGCCCGATCCCGATGTGATCACCATTCGGACCGACACGCCCTTCCACGAGAAGCGTTTTGATCGGCGTTCGGTTTGCTTCGACCTGCGGATCTGTGCGTCCGATCGCCTTCAACCAACCCTCGGCAGCGCGAATGCGGAACGTCCAGTCAGCCTGCGCCTCAGCCCCGTTTGCATCAGCTGCGCCCGGCGTAAAGACGCCAACCAATGTCAGATCGCCCAGCGATGTCCGGATCCAGCTCGGCGCCATATCAACGCGTTCGAACTCAGGCGCGAGATCAAACTGAAATCGCGCCGCCTCGACCGCCACACGTCCGAATTGTTGGCCGGCAGCGGCCAGCGATGCGCCTTGGAACTCCGCCGTTACGCGTCCGCCTTGAAGCTTTCCGTCATCCGTCACAATGACGTTTGCTGAGGCCCGAACCGAACCATCCAGAACATCGCGCACAGATCGATCCGCAGCGACGACGGACAACATCGACGGATCAATGCCATCCGCGTCAACATTGATGCGAAAAGACTCTCCCCGTGGCAGAGCGGCGATCCGCACAACAACATTTGTTGTACCTCGCGCTTTGGCCACAACGGCGCGGGCCACGAGTGTTGGGCGGTCCACACCCTCCAATTGAAGGTCTGCACGCGGTAATGCAAACTCAACAGAGCGCTTGTTTTCACGGTCCAAAACCACTGTCGCGTTTTCAACCGCAAGTGACTTTCCGTAAGCAGATGTCCGCACCGTCGTCAGCAATTCGCGCAAGACCGACGCAACGTTGAGCGGTGCAACCGGTGCAGCGGCAACATCGGCCACACGAGACGCGATCTCTTTCGTATTGTCTGACGACTGTGTCGCCGCAACCGACTCTCGGTTGCTCACAGATAGAAGAAGCTCGCCTCCACGGGATCGCCGGAGACGCAGCCTCGGCGCAATCAAGGTAACGCGCTGGGGCACCAATCGCGCTTGCCATAACGCCGAGAGGTTTAGTGCGACGCTGACGCGCGGCGCAACAATCACGGGCCGACGATCGGGATCATGAATGCGGACATCGCGCAACAGAAGCGATAATCCACCATTTTGTGCGGCAAGTTCAGCCGTCGCGACGCTTGTTGCCGTCCCACCCAGCTCTTCGGACAGACCCTTTCCGATCGCCTTGGCGATGAACGGTAGCGATAACGGCCCTTGAGATAGGCGTGCATAGAGCATCCCCGCCGCGATCAGCAGCAGCAGGCAGACCGGCAGCAAGATCATGCCGCAGGCTCTACAGATTCGATATGTGGCGGATGGCGGGCGCGCTTCGGTGTACACACCGGACGTTGTCGCGCCGGCCGATCGCCGGGAATGTGAAGATGGCTGTCTTACCAACCGGCCCATGTGCTGGCCCACGGTCCTTTGTTTGCGTTCGATCTAACCCTGCAACGGCCGATTACTTTCGCGCCAGACACCAAAATCCTGCGCGACACCAATAAGCTGGACGGACACTTCCCGCCAACGCAAAACCAAACCGATCCCCCTTGCGTTTGAGTGGGGCATGGGAAAAACGACGAAAGCGAGGCAACTGTCGATGGCCCAGGACGGCAAACCAGCTCCGGATTTTGATCTGCCAGGCAACGGAGATACGCGAATCACTCTGTCTGAGTTTAAGGGACGTCCCGTCGTTCTCTACTTTTATCCGAAGGACGACACACCGGGATGTACAAAGGAAGCACAGGCGTTTACGGCGTTGGCAGATGATTTTGCTGCTGAAGGTGTGGAAATCATCGGCGTCTCGCCGGACAGCGTGGCAAAACACGACAAGTTCATCGCCAAGCACGAACTCAAGGTTAAGCTGGCGGCGGACGAGGAGAAGTCTGTAAGTGAGGCGTACGGCGTGTGGGTCGAAAAGTCCATGTATGGTAAAAAGTACATGGGGGTTGAGCGATCGACGTTTTTGATTGGCACGGACGGCAAGATCGCAAAGAGCTGGCGGAAGGTCAAAGTACCGGGTCACGCCGAGGCCGTGCTCGAAGCGGTCAAGGCGCTCTGACTGCCGGGCACAACTCTAGCGGCGCGATCAATGCCCTCAAGACCTGATGACGAACAGCAACCGGCGGCCGCATTGATGCGCGGCACGCCGGACACGCTGTATGATGCCGCACGGTACATTGTCGCGGAGGCTGATCTCACACAGAAAACGCAGCGCGCCCGTCAAACCGCGAAGGCTTGGTTCGGCCGTCGCCTGTCGATTGGCCTGGCGTCCCGTCACGCACCGCTACCGAGCCGTCCGGGCCGGCCCGACAGACCTGAGCTGCGCGCCCCGCGGGACATGCCGCGCCGAACAACTCAAGGCGCGCGCGGCCGGTTCGCGCTCTTGCATGCACTGGCCCATATCGAACTCAATGCCGTCGACATGACCTGGGATCTCGTCGCCAGATACGTCGACGCGCGCGTACCTTTGTCGCTGCCGCTGTCGTTCTTCGACAATTGGGTGCAGGTCGGCCTGGAAGAAGCGAAACACTTTGATTTGCTACGATCGCGGTTAATGGAACTTGGCGGTGCCTATGGAGATCTTCCCGCCCACGACGGGCTCTGGCAGGCGGCGGAAGGGACCGGCAACGATCTGCTTGCACGGCTGGCCATTGTCCCGCTTGTCCTTGAGGCGCGCGGCCTAGATGTAACGCCAGGTATGATCAAAAAACTACACGAGGCCGGCGACACGCCGTCGGCTGACATTCTCAAAATCATCTATCGCGACGAGAAACGTCACGTTGCTTTTGGTGCCCAATGGTTCCGATATCTCTGCGACCGCGAAGGCTGCGCCCCCGAACCTCGATTTCACGCGCTGGTCAGAAAGTATTTTAAGGGCAGCCTGAAGCCCCCGTTCAATGATCGCGCGCGATCGGAAGCCGGGCTAACCCCAGGTTTCTACAAGCCATTGTCTGCAACCGGTCACGTCACTTAATCAACCTAATCCGCACAGAGATTAAGTACAGGCGCAAACACGGTCGTGATCATGCCATGTCGATTGTGTTATACCCGCCTTCGTAGGGGTCAGTCAGATCTTCGGCCATCCTTCTGCTAGTGCGCGAGAGCCACACCAAAAGGAACGTTGGTAAAGAAGTGGCAACGACTTCCCGTCGTGTGGGTTGCGCCCAACCCCGTGATTGGGCGAGTAGAGTAGAGCACACAGATGCTGTTGGACCGTTAGATCAAGAAGTCAAACAAGGATGGGTCACCCGTGAGTGTACAAGCGTCAGCAGGTGCGGCCGTTCCGCCGCCGTCGCCAGGTCAACCACCGCATCCAGGCTCACGAACCGCTGGACGGCCGGGCGATCGGACAGCGCCATCGCTCATTGGCCAGGATTTGACCATTATCGGCAACCTGGTTTCCAAAGGCGAAGTGCATGTCGAGGGCGAAGTCCAGGGCGACATCCACGGTACGCACATCCTGATTGGTGAAAAGGCCCGGATCACGGGCGGGATCATTGCTCAAGATGTCGTTGTGCGCGGCCATGTGATGGGATCGGTCCGCGGCGTCAAAGTCGCGCTCCAGGCTTCGAGCCACGTCGAAGGCGACATCTACCATAAATCGCTGGCCATTGAGCAAGGCGCGTTCTTCGAAGGTCGTTCGCGCCGTGCTGAGGACCCGACGGCAGGTGTCCAAACACCGGAAATGCCGCCGGCGCCTCCGTCATCGAATGGCTCCGCGTAGCGCCATAGCCGGCAAGTCCTTCGCTTTGGATTGCATGCGCTGGTTCGGATCTCCGGGCCACCGCTTGCACGCGGCATCGACTTGACGCCGCACACCATCCCGGAGAGGGCCGGGATGGTCAAAAGTCGGCTGTCAGGTTAGGTGCTCGGCGTGATGGCGAATTAAATCGCAATCGCGGAGTCGACGGCCGACCGTGTGATCTTCAATCGCGTGGCACCGTAACACTGTACCAAATCGCCAAACCGCTGCTCGTGGCAGGACAACACAATAATCTGGTGATGCTCGGCGCACGCACGCAAGATTTGAAACATGCGATCCAAACGCCGATCATCGGCAAATACTAACGCATCATCCAGCACCACCGGAACGCTCTGGCCTTGATCGGCCAGCACGCGGGCGTAGGCTAATCGTGCCAGGACTGCGATCTGTTCGCGCGTTCCCCCACTGAGCGACGACCACGGTTCGGTCGCTGAGGCGCCAATCCGCACGGCCTCGGTCGACAAGTCCGCAAGGTCAATTGTGTCGCGGCCGAACAGCGGCTCAGCAATTTCCTGCAGCTTCTGCACCGTTTGCGTTTGCACGGGCGATAAACTCTCGGAACGGGCACGCGCAATTTCATCAGCCAACAGACGCAACGCCGCAGTATGCGCTTCAAGCTCCGCACAACGATCCCGTCTCTGCCTCAGAACCGCGGTCGCTTCGGCACATCTGCGGTTCACGCCGTTCTGACGGTCAAGGCGCACCTGGCCCTCAAGCACTTGCCGCTCTGTCTCAACCTGTTGCTTTTCGAGATCGGCAGCATCGCGCTCCGCCTTGAGCGCGTCCCGACGGGCGATCCAGTCCTGTTCAGCTTGCGCCTCGGGGAGTTTGTTACGCCAGGCAGACCGCACGCGGGCGGATTCATTCGCCAGCGCTGCGACCTCGGCGTGCTCGGCATCCGCCGCATCGACATCTTGCGGCTCAACCCCCTCGCAATCCAATTGCACCAGTAACTCCTCATGCCGCGCATGCGTGTCCTGAATGCGTCCCCTGACGTGCGCGACCTGCTGATCAACATCGGCTTTGCGGGACTGAATCCCATCGCGTTCCGCGCGCGCCGCCGCCATCGCATGATCGAGTTCGGCGACACTCTCGATTACGTCTGTTGTGTCGCGACGTTCCTTACGCTGAGACGCGTCGCTCTCATCTTGCAAATGTGCACTGAGCTTTTGGTCGACAACCGCAAGGCGATCGCGGAGGTGATCGCGCTCACTCTGCAGCGCTTCGATTCCCGACGGCGCCAATTCGCCTACGATCGCTTCGGCCGCCTGCCGCTCCTGGTCAAGCTGGCGACGCGCACTCTGGCGTTCCGAAAGCTCGTCTTCACTACTGATGCGGTAGCGCGCGTACGCCTCCTGAAGCTTGGTCGAGAGTTGCCGTTGACGGCGTTCGAGCTCCGCGGTGCTTTCGTGTCGCCCAGGCGACACGGTCAGTGCGCCAAAACCAGGCACCACAATCGTAACCGGATCAGAAACCGTGAGCGTCTCGTCCGCCTCCAGCATCTGACCGTCGACTTGAAAGCGCTCTCTCACGCCCGGATCATAGTCCACTGCGATGCGCGGCAACGCGCTGGCGAGTTGTGCCGCAACCTGGTCACGGTCATGGCGAAGCTTGAGCAACTCAGCATACACGTCGTCCGTCACGGGGTTCGACGCACTCACGCGTGCGGCTCGGTCCCGCACAACGACAGCGGTCTCGACACGCGTCAGCAGCGCTGCCTGCGACGCGATCCGTTTCTCAAGATCGGCCCGCATCGCCTGCAACTGTTGCACCTCGCGTACGCGCACCGCGGCATCGCGTGCCGATTGGAGGCGCGCAACCGTTGCCGCGGCAGACGTCAGTGCCTGCTCAAGGTCCGCCTGCTGAGACGTCAACGCGATCCGCGTCGCGTCCAACTCATCAAGCTGCCGGCGCGCCGCCAGACATGCCTTGGTCGCGGTAAGCCGTTGCTGCGCAAGCTGTTGATCTTTCACACGGCTCTCGAACGTCGCCTCTGCAGCACGCAGTTGCGCCCTGGCGTCCGCCCACTTCGCGATTTCCTGGTCATGTCGGGCAATATCGTGGTTCCGTGCCTGACGCACGGCTGGGTCGGACAGGCGGGCCCAGATTTGAGACAACTCGGTGAGCTTTGCCAACCGCTCCTGAGCACCGTCGCGCGCGTGTTCGGCCGCAGCAAGCTCAGCTTCGGCGTCCGCAACAGCCTCGCGCGCCAACGCGAGTGGCCCGTTCTTGCGTGGCTGTCTCAGCGAGTCTGTCAGATGAACTTTGAGTTCCTTCAACACGGCCGCCTCGACACGCGCAATCTCATGTCCACCACTCGCATCTTCGGCTTGATGTTGTATGAGCGTTGCAAGACCGGCATGCGCATCGCGATCGAGCTGCGGCCAAGTGAAGCTCTGCGTTTGCGCAATCCACAGGACGGGAAAGAACGCGCGGCGATCGGCGCCTGATGCCAGGAGCGTCGCAAGCGCGGTGTCGACATCGCGGTCGCGATAGACGTCCTGGCCGTCATCTGTGCGAAGTTCAGCACGCGGACTTGTGAGATATTGCTTCTCAAGGTGCCACGTTCGATCGGCCTCAACGAACTCGCACGTGATGGACGGCACGCCGCCAGTATACGGCTTCAACGACAACAGTTCCTGCTTACGCGACGCGTGTTGATACCGGAAAACCGTTTCCAGCGCCCGAAACAAGGTTGATTTACCAGCCTCATTCGGCGCAGCCAAAAGATTGAGGCCGGGACTGAACCCCGCGACAGTGGCATCGCCGGAAAACGGGCCGACATCCGTCAAACGTATGGAAAGCAAATGCACGGTCAGCCCCTTTCTGTCTCTGCCCGTGTTTCCGCCAAGGTCAGCAGCAGACGCAGCGCCCGCGCAGCGACTGTGCCCTCTCGCGACTCCGCGTTCGCCTTATGCGCCAAGCGCTCCGCCACATCCGTGAGCGCCGGCGTCGTCAGAACGGCGGACAACGCAGCCGCATCAGCGGCAAGCGACAACTCAGACTGATCCCAAACCATATGACGAACGCTGGCATCCAGCTGAGCCCGGCGCTGCTCGAGATCGCGATAACCGTCCGCCTCGATACGCCCGCGGAGTTTCACGCGCACAATCGCATCGGGTGCGCGTGCGCCCAGATCGGCCACCTGCCCGATCAATACATCGAGGTCTCCAAGGGGAAGCGCGCCAGGCTCCGAGCGCAGCCAGACATGTTGTGCGGTTTCGACACTTTCAAGCGCGCTGACAACGCCATCCGATACAGTGACGACGGTGACGCGCCCCGCGAGATTTGCCTTGAACTGCTCCGGCTCCGGCGTTCCGGAATAGCGCACCTTGGCCGCCACATCCTGTTCGCCGTGCCAGTCGCCCAGCGCCAGATACGCCAATCCGGCGCGTATTGCGCAACTCGGATCAATCGTTGCGGCGTCCGTACCGTCTCCGAATGCAGACGTCGGTCCATGGGCCAGCCCGATCCGAGCTGCCCCATCGGGCGTGAGTGCGGCTTCCATGCGACTGGTGGGATCACCAGACGTGATCCCGGCCGTCAAAGGTGCTGGCAAGACCCATATCCGAGGCGCGATTTCAATCGGCGTCTGGTCCGTCAACACGTGCACGTTGTCCGGCAATCCTAACGCGGACAAGCGCGACCACACACCGTCATCCGCCAGCGGGTCGTGATTACCGGGAATGATATGCCAGGTGATATCGCTGCAGGATCGCAACCGTTCAATCGGAGCCCTGAGATCCTTGTCGGCCAGCTCATCGGAATCGTACGTATCGCCGGCGACAAGAACATGAGCCGCACCATGCGCACGGGCCACCGCCGCAATGCGATCGATGACTGTCACACGCGCATGCTTCAGCGTCGCTGCGACATCGTCAGGAAAGCCGGCGAACACGCGCCCAATGTGCCAATCCGCCGTGTGAATGAATTTGAAGTTGTGCATGCAGAACCTATTGCCTGATTCGCAATCGTCACACATGTGTTCTTGTTATGTTCTTAATGCTGAGTCAAGACCACACAGGCAATGTTTCCAGTTAATAAACGCGCCACCGGCCGCCCGCCTATTGTCGGCCTCGAACACGCCAAGCCAGCCTCACGCGGTCAGGCTGAATGTCGTGAGCTGGAGAACCGTCCAGATCGCAACGATCTAACATTCACGACAGCGTACGGCTTGCCGCCTGCCGACAGAAACGGCACCATGCCGGCATGGAACCAGATGTCGAAACGATTGTCGTCGGCGCGGGAGTCGTCGGGCTGGCGTGCGGCCGCAGTCTCGCTGCAGCCGGTCAAGAAGTCATTGTGCTCGAGCGACACGACCTCATCGGGTCTGAAACGAGTTCCCGCAACAGCGAAGTGATCCATGCCGGGCTGTACTATCCGCCGGGCAGCCTGCGTGCGCGGATGTGCGTTGCGGGCAAACACCGCCTCTATCAGTTTTGCGCCGAGAACGGCGTCCCCCACGCCGCATGCGAAAAGCTGCTCGTCGCAACGGAGGACGACCAGGTTCCTCGGCTCACCGCCCTGCGCGAGAACGCTGCCAAAAATGGCGTCACCGATCTTGAGCCGTTGACGGCCGCCGAAGCGAAGCGTTTGGAGCCAGCAATCAATTGCGTGGCAGCCATGCGATCGCCGTCCACCGGGATCGTCGACAGCCATGGGTTGATGGTTGCGCTTGAGGGCCACATCACAACGCGCGGCGGACAAGTCGTCCTGAGCACTTCTGTGGAAGCCATCACGGCCGCGGCCGATCGCTCCGGCTTCACGGTCACCTTCGCAGGCGGCGAAATCAGCTGCCGAAACCTCGTGTTATCAGCTGGGCTAGCGGCCACTGATCTCGCGCGGACGATGACCTACACGAACGGCTACCAACCTCCGACAACCTATTTTGCGAAAGGACAGTATTACGCTCTGTCGGGGCCGTCGCCGTTTCAACGCCACATCTACCCGATGCCGAGCGGAGCCTGGCTTGGGCTCCACGCAACAGTGGACCTCGCGGCGCGGTGCAAGTTCGGCCCGGACATCACGTGGATCGACGAGATCGACTACACGTTCGAACCGGAGAAGCTCGCTCAGTTCCTGGACTTCATCCGGAGCTACTATCCTGATCTGGACGAGACCAAGCTGCACCCCGACTACACTGGCATTCGACCGAAACTGTACAGGGAAGGCCAGCCGGTCCCGGATTTTATGGTGCATGGACCTGAGCAGCACGGGATTGACCGACTGGTCATGCTATTTGGCATTGAAAGCCCGGGCCTGACTGGCGCCCTCGCAATCGGTGACCTCGTCGCCTCCGTTTTCGAGAATGCCGGCATGGCGGCAGCCTAGGGATGTTGCCTGACGACGCATCGATCATTGCTGGACATTGCCACGGTCAGCCTCAGGACGGTGCTGGCGGCTACAGCACTTTCTCAAAGCGCTGGAGCAAACGCACACGCGGCTCTGGCAGGTCTCGACCGTCAGGGCGAAACGCCCGCGCCGCAAGGAAATGACCTGAGAGGAGCAACCCATCACGCACATCCGACAATTCCGTCTTGCGATGATCACCTCGACGCAAGAACGGAGGCAGCCGCAACAGACGATCCGCATACGGGGCGCCAGCCTCTTCGGACACGGCGCGGCCCGACTTTGGTGAAACGTAGATCAGGTTGTCGTGGGTGCCCGTCGCCGCACAAGACGTGAGATCCAGGCCAAAGCCCAGTTCATCGAGCAGTGCCAGTTCCCACCGCACATAGAGCGCTGGCCAAACATCGCGGTCGTCCAGATAGCCCAGAACGAAGTGCGTGATCTCAAACAGGTTCGCGTGCGGATCGCGCTCCGGAAGCAGCCGTACCAGATCCGTCATGGCTGCCAGCGCCGCCAACGCCAGCGGATCAGCAAACGCCGAAGCACTGTAAGCGGTACCGGCCTCCAATCTGAACATGCCGAGCTGATCAGTCGTTCGGGCCCGCCAAGTCGCCGTGACATGATTGCCGACCTGCAGAATGGGTCGCATCGCACGCGAACGGCCACCGTGAACCAGACCGGAATGGCGACCGTGGTGTCGCGTCAACAGTTCCACGACCGCGGCCGTCTCGCCATGGGGACGCGCGGCAACTACGATGCCCTCATCGCTCCATTCCATCTCGTCATCCCGTGTCCTGCGACTGCGGCTGACAGGTTCCACGCATTGCGGTCTCTGACGTCCCTCGGCTCGTCCTGTTATGCGCCATCGGGAAACGGTAAGCCAAGTTCGCGATATCGCTCCGGATCGTCGGACCAGTTCTCTTTCACCTTGACGAACAGGAACAAATGAACCGGCACTTCGACGATTTCAGAGATGGCCAGTCGCGCGGCACTTGAAATGGCTTTAATCGTCTGGCCGCCCTTGCCCAGCACGATACTGCGCTGGCTTTCCCGTTCGACGAATATGGTCTGCTCTATCCGTACCGATCGGTCACGCCGTTCCTCCCAGGACGTGGTTTCGACCGTTATCGCGTAGGGCAATTCCTGGTGCAGTCGGTCATAGATCTGCTCGCGCGTGATCTCCGCCGCCAGCAGCCGGAGCGGCAGATCCGAAACATCATCAGCCGGGTAAAGCCATGGGCTATCCGGCATGCGCTTTGCGAGTGCCTGGCGCAGCTCCGATACGCCATCACCGGTTAGGGCTGAGATCATAAACACATCATCCATCTCGCAATCCGCCAGGATGGACTGAGATAACGCCAACAGCTCGGCCTTGTTCTTGAGGCGGTCGACCTTGTTCAGCGCAAGGAACTTCGGCGCCGGACTGTCTTTCAATTTCGCGATGATCGCGTCGACTTCGTCATCGCGGCCCTTCGCGGCATCGACAAGAAGCACGATGATGTCGGCCTCAGACGTTCCCGACCACGCAGCCTCAACCATCGCGCGATCGAGGCGGCGCCGTGGTGCGAAGATCCCCGGCGTGTCGACAAACACCAGCTGAACCGCGCCTTCTATGGCAATGCCTCTGATCTGCGTCCGCGTCGTCTGGACCTTACGGCTGACAATCGAAACCTTGGTTCCGACGAGAAGATTGACAAGCGTCGACTTCCCGGCGTTTGGCGCACCGATAACGGCAACGAAGCCGCACTTGGTGTCAGTCGGTGCTTGGCGGTCGGCTTGCGCCTGGGCGTCCGCTTGCGATTGCTGCGCGCCAAGCCCACCGTCGGGATCGTTGCTGTCAGGTGCTTTGGCGGTCGTCATGCGATGGCTCTTTCAATACGCCCAAACGTTCCAGCATCGTTCGTGCTGCGACCTGCTCGGCCTGACGCTTCGAGGCGCCTGCGCCCCGCGCTGGTTCGAGCCCGTCAATTGCAACCTCAGCGACAAATGATGGCGCGTGGTCTGGCCCCTCGCGTGAAACCTCGGCATAGCGCGGCAAGGAATGGCCGCGACCTTGCGCCCATTCCTGTAGGGCCGACTTCGGGTCCGGCGGCGCAGTTTCATCGACAGCGTCCAGTCCATCTTCCCATAACGACAGGATCGTTTTTCTGACCCGGTCGTATCCGGCTTCGACAAATATGGCACCGAGCACGGCTTCCATGGCGTCCGCCAAAATCGTGTCTTTGCTCCGTCCGCCGCTCGCCGCCTCGCTTTCGGAAAGAATGAGATCATCCCCAAGCTTGATGGTGCGGGCCACATCAGCGCACGTCTCCCGCCGCACGAGGCGGTTGAAATGCCGCGCCATGTCGCCCTCTCGGCGCAACGGATCTGCCCGCCACAGCGCTTCCGACACCGCGAGCCCCAACACGCGGTCACCCAGAAACTCCAACCGCTCATTGTCGACACGGTATCCATCGCCGCGCGCACTCGCGTGTGTCAGCGCACGCTGCAGCAAGTCCCGGTCTTTGAACTTGTAGCCCAGGGCTTTCTCGAATGCGGTAGACTTTCTAGACCTGCGAATGACCACGAGCGTTCAGCGAACGATATCGAAGAACCGACCCCAGCGCACAAGGAATGGCCAGCGCCAGAACGCGAACCAGGATGCGGTAGGATCGTCAAAGGCTGCGGAGAAGAAGATGATGTCGGCTCTGCCAATTAGGTTCTCTTTGGGAACAAACCCAACACCGCCCCAGTGGAACCGACTGTCGGTCGAGTTGTCTCGATTGTCGCCCATCATGAAATAGTGGCCCGCGGGAACCGTGAACACACTGGTGTTATCTCCCGGCGTATTCTGCTCTGCGTCGAGAACCTTGTAGCTCACACCGTTGGGCAAGGTCTCCTCGTATCGCGCGATCACGACGCGACGGCCGTCGTCGTCAATCGTCTCGAACGTACCGTCCGGCACCTTCGGAATGGCCTTACCATTGATATAGAGAACACCGTCACGCATCTGAACGGTATCGCCGGGAAGACCAACGACCCGCTTGATATAGTCCGTGGCATTGTCCCGCGGCAGCTTGAACACAACGACATCCCCGCGTTCCGGATCGCCGGAAAAGACCCGCCCGGAGAACGGAACAAATCCGTAGAATGAGTGCTTGCTGTATCCATAGGACAGTTTGGAGACAAAGAGATAATCTCCAACCAACAACGTCGACTTCATCGAGCCAGACGGAATATTGAACGGTTGATAAAGAAAGGTACGGACGATCAGCGCCAAAGCCAACGCCTGGACCACGATCTTGACCGTCTCCCACCAAACGCTTTCCTGCTTCTCGGTCTTGCTCTCGAGACTCATTCTCTCTCCTTAGGCCCAAGCATACCAGTGACCTGATGGCCATCTGGCCCGCTATATCGCCTGAACTTTTGGCGTGCAAACCCGCTACGTGATCGCGGCGACCCAGCAGCGCATTTGCATTTAACGATCAAAGCCTTTCTCAGCCAGAGCGGAAATGATCACAATTGCCTGCGCCGTCGGGTGATCATCCGTCAATGTCAGATCTATACGAGCGACATGGCCAGCCGGTGTCATTTCATCAAGCCGCGCGAGGGCACCACCGGTTAATTTCAAAGTCGGCCGTCCGGATGGCAGATTCACCACGCCCATGTCCCGCCAGAACACGCCGCGACGCAACCCGGTTCCGAGAGCTTTTGAGCAGGCCTCCTTAGCGGCAAAGCGTTTCGCATATGAGGCGGCACGCTGCACGCGACGATCGCACTTCGCCTGCTCGATCGGCGTAAAACAACGATCAAGAAAGCGCGCGCCGAAACGCTCAAGCGTCCGTTCGATCCGCCGAATGTCAATGACGTCATTTCCCAGGCCCAAAATCACTCGGCCAATCCTATTTGTTAGGCGCTCCGCGCTCCAAGCGCTTCCGTACGCGCCTCGTCCATCAGCGCCCGCATGCGGCGGACGGCCTGATCCAGACCGCCAAAAATCGCCTCACCCACGAGAAAATGCCCGATGTTCAGCTCAACGATCTCCGGAATTCGCGCCACGCCGCCAACTGTATTGAACGTCAAGCCGTGCCCGGCATGCACTTCAAGGCCGGTACCGACCGCATGGGCCGCAGCGGCTTCAATGCGCAACAACTCGGCTTGCACACCGGCTGCATCATTTTCCAATGCGCACTCGCAGTACCGGCCAGTGTGCAGCTCAACCACGGCGGCACCCAACTGCTGAGCCACATCGATTTGCGTTTGGTCCGGCTCAATGAACAACGAAATCCGGACGCCAGCGTCGCGCAACGGCCCAATGATGCGTGGGAGCTCGTTCTGCGCCGAGACCACGTCAAGGCCACCTTCCGTTGTTCGTTCCTCTCGCCGCTCCGGAACGATGCAGCATGCGTGCGGCACGTGTCGCAGCGCGATTGCGAGCATTTCTTCGGTTGCAGCCATTTCGAGATTGAGCGGCGCCGTCAGCCCTTGCTTGAGCTGCTCGATATCGCTGTCGCGAATGTGACGGCGATCTTCACGCAAGTGGGCAGTAATACCGTCCGCGCCCGCATTAATGGCAGCGTATGCGGCACGCACAGGGTCCGGATGACGCCCGCCCCGCGCATTACGAATTGTGGCAACATGGTCAATATTCACGCCGAGACGCTGGCGACCGGATGTATACACATCAATCTCCCATAATCGGATACGTCGAACCGCAGACCTCATTCATGGCGCAGCTCGGCCGCCCGGGCATCGAAGTCATGCCACGATGATAAACAGGTGTGGCGCAATAAGCGATCCGACCAGAGCGCTCGTTAGGCTTCTGACGTGGCCTGACCAGGAACATCAAAGACCCGTTCCGCACGACTGGTAACCGGCAACGCCCGAATGCCCGCCAGAATGGCATTCAAATGCGCGAGATCCCAAACCTCGACCTGCAGCAACATAATCGTAAAATCAGCCGCCCGTTCGGCCATGCGCAAGGTGTCGATGTTGCCGTCCTTGTCGCCAATCACCTGCGCAATACGGGCCAATGCGCCGGGCTCGTTCCGCGCGGTCACTGACACGTGCGCAAGGAACCGTTCCGGATTGTCCGGATCGATGTCCCACGTCACATCAATCCACCGATCATGCTCGTGTTCACTGAGTTGCGGCGCATGGATCTGGAAAATCCGGATTCCGTCCTGCGGGATGAGAACACCGACGATCCGATCCCCCGGAACCGCCCCACCCGGGCTAAACTTAACGGGAACATCGTGTTGCGAGCCGCGAATTGGAACACTGGCCGGGCGCCCCGCCTCCTCAACGGATGACGTATCGCGAAACTTCAGCCCCATGACTTTTGCAAGGTTGAACCAGCCCTCCTGACCCTGACCGTGGTCATACCGGTTACGCGGGCGGAAGCGCGGTATTGTGCGTGAGATCGCAACATCCGGCGCGATGGCACGCACGACGTCATCCGTATTGATTTCGCCGCGCCCGACCCCGGCCAGAGCATCATCGATATTGTCTATTGCCAGGCGCGGCAGAGCCGCTTGTAAGTCGACGTCGGTATATTCGCGTTCCAGCCGCATCAGTTCAGATTGCAGCAAGCGACGCCCCAACTCGCTGTACTGTTTCCGAATGGCCTCCCGCGCGGCACGACGGATCGCCGCGCGCGCCCGGCCCGTCACAGCGACCTGCTCCCAGGCCAATGGCGGCGTTTGCCCCTCCTTGGTCAGAACGACAACCTCGTCGCCATTTGCCAGCGGCGTTGTCAGGGGCATAGGGCGCCCGTTGATCTGCGCGCCAACGGCGGAATTGCCGATATCCGTGTGGACGGCGTAGGCAAAATCAATCGGATTTGCGCCGCGAGGCAACGCAATCAGCCGTCCTTTGGGAGTGAAGCAAAAGACCTGATCCTGGAACAATTCAAGCTTTGTGTGTTCCAGAAAGACCTCTGGCGTATTCCCTTCGAGTAACGTATCCACTAGTCGACGGAGACGTGCATAGGGACCGACATCACTGCCAGTCGTCCCGATGTCAGATGCCGGGTCTCGAAAACCATTCACCGCTTTCGCGTCTTTGTATGCCGAATGTGCCGCGATCCCGTATTCCGCGATCTCATGCATGCGATCCGTACGGATCTGAAGCTCAACCCGCTGATGGCCGGGCCCGACAACCGTCGTATGCAACGAGCGATAATCGTTTTGTTTCGGCGTCGAGATGTAGTCCTTGAACCGACCCGGGACGGCAGGCCACGCCGAGTGAGCAACACCAAGCAGGCGATAGCAATCGTCCACCGTTTCAACGATCATTCGGAAACCGTAGATGTCCGACAGCTGCTCCAGCGAGATATTGCGGTTCTCCATTTTGCGCCAGATCGAGTACGGCCGCTTCTCTCGGCTCGTGATATCTCCATAAAGACCGGCCGCATGCATCCGTTCAGCCAGCGCAGTGCGAATAGACTCCACCAGATCTCCACTGCGGCCACGAATGGTGCGCAGGCGCTGCGAAACCGTTTCGTAAGCCTCCGGATGCAGCCATCTGAAGGCGTTATCTTCCAGCTCTTCACGCATCGCCTGCATACCCATCCGCCCGGCAAGCGGTGCATAAATGTCGAGTGTCTCTTGAGAGATCCGTGCACGGCTGGCGGGCTTCATGGACGCCAGCGTTCGCATGTTGTGCAAGCGATCCGCCAGCTTCACGAGCAGGACCCGCACGTCGCTCGCGATCGCGAGCAGCAGCTTGCGAACGTTTTCGGCCTGTTCTGTGCGCTTTGAAACAAGGTCGAGGCGCCGGATCTTGGTTAAGCCTTCCACCAGCTCACCAATCTCGGCGCCGAAGATCTCGTCAATTTCGGCGCGCGTCGCTTCTGTGTCTTCGATCACATCGTGAAGCAGCGCCGTCGCGATCGTCGCATCGTCGAGTTTGAGGTTGGTGAGAATGGCGGCAACTTCAAGCGGATGCGAAAAGTATGGATCGCCAGACGCACGCCGCTGGTGGCTGTGCGCCTTCATCGCATAAACATAGGCCTTATTCAGCAATGCCTCGTCGGCTGCGGGATCATAGGCCAGCACCCGCTCGACGAGTTCGTACTGACGCATCAATTGCGGCAGCTCCTCCTTGCCAGCACCACCGTTTCACGCAATCTGTGCATCAACCAAATGCTCCAACACGGTTTGATCCGCGGTCATATGGCCGGTGAGTTTCCCAACCTAGACGGGCCGTGCAGCACCCAAATCAATCCCTTTTTGCCCCCGATGGCGACCAATTCCCCGGTGAGACCCGCGTGCTTAGCGGGAACCGCGCGACCCTCCTGTGCTCCCAAGAGCAGCGGAAGGCTCCGTCGGCGTTAGGCTCTCCATCGCCCGCAGCAATTGCTCTTCGGTCATGACGTCAACGTGTGTGTCCGACATCTGCGTATCGCGGCCCAGGATCGGGCCACGCCGCTCACTGGACAACAGCGGTGCAGCTTCCTGTTCAGGCTCATCCACTTCCACATTTTTCTGGATGGAATGGATGAGGCTCTCCTTCATGTCTTCCGGCGGAATCGTCTGATCCGCTATTTCCCGCAAAGCCACGACGGGATTCTTGTCGTTTTCGTGCGCAACCGTCATTGGGCTGCCGCTGGCAATCGCGCGCGCCCGGTGCGCCGCCAGAAGCACAAGCTCGAACCTATTCGAAACCTTGTCGATGCAGTCCTCTACGGTCACACGTGCCATAAGTGTCGGGCCTTCGTTTCGCTTTGCGGTTTAGCGGCGTTTCATCAGGCAGATCGCCAGCTCTGCCATGTCACACACCGCAACATGTTAGGATTAACATCTAGCTTAGCATACGACGCGCGCGTGTAACAGCGACAATGCACATGGCACCGGACCTTTTCGCAAACACATGTCCAGCACCAAGCAACAATCACGAACGTCGTTCAGAGCCAAACGCTCAACGAACGTGATGCTGCCGTACTGATGTTTTCCCGACGGCGCGGGATCACGCACTTGTCGACAAAGCGGTACCAACGCACGGCAGTCGTACCGTTTCGCAAGTCCTCTCACAATGACGTGACACAAAGTCGCAAACTTACGCACATCGTCAGACCAACCCACATTTTCTCTGGTCAGAGTTACCTCCAGCCTCGCGTGAGCCAAACAGCAACGGATTGGAGCAGATATGCATCCACAAGGCATGTTTTGAGGGCGTACCGCATGACGACTGCCGCCCAGTGCACACGATTGCGTACAGATAACACGTAGCCACAAAAATGACATTTTAATCCGTCAGCTGATTAAGCATATATCGCGTCGTTGGTTAGGGCGTCGTTCAAAACCAGTCAGCGCCTCTTGTCGCCACTGTCGAACTCACATATATGGATTTGGATCACGAATTTGGAAATTTTCGTCGGCATATAGGCGTTTTGAGTGCCTTGAATAAAAACCCATTGGTACACCTGGATCAGCTTCTAATAACGATCAGCATGGACCCCTTTTCTGCTCAATTAGCAAAAAGTGTTTTTTCCGTGCACGTCTGTTTTAGGCCCGCGGGTTCTGGCACACTCGAATGATCAGGATGCGTTCCTAATTCCGCTTTCGCTTAGTCGATTGCTCGGGGGTGACCTAATTCGAGGCGACGATTGCCTTACTTATGTAGAGAGGACTGAATGCACTTCTATCAACAAGAGCGCCTCGCGATCTTCATCGACGGCGCGAATCTCTATGCGGCGACAAAGGCGCTCAACTTTGATATAGATTATAAGCGACTTTTGTCTTTCTTCCGCCAGAAGTGCCAACTCGTTCGGGCATTGTATTACACTGCAATCGCCGAAGAGCAGGAGTATTCGTCAATTCGGCCTTTGATTGATTGGCTGGATTATAATGGATACACAATGGTGACCAAGCCGACCAAAGAGTATACGGACTCGATGGGGCGTCGGAAGGTCAAGGGTAATATGGACATCGAGCTCACAGTGGACGCCATGCGGCTGGCCCGCTCGCTGGACCACGTGGTAATCTTCACGGGGGACGGTGATTTCCGGGCCCTTGTCGAAACGCTCCAAGCGGAAGGCAAGCGCGTGAGTATCGTGTCCACGCTGCAAACCCAGCCGCCAATGGTCGCAGATGAGTTGCGCCGGCAAGCGGATCAATTCATCGACCTTGCCGATCTTGAAACCGCGATTTGCCGAGATCCGTCGTCTGGACGATCGCCGCGGGTTGAGCGCGTTGGGTTCACGGGGCGGCGCGGCACGCAAGCTCCGGCAGGCGGGTCGGACCGGCCAATTGATCAACCCGCACGGCTTGAGCAGGACGAAGACGATCTGAGTGAAGTCGACTGATACACAAAGCACCGCAGGCGCAGGCGCGACGGGGCGTCTTTGCTCCCTCGTGCTCTCTGCTTTCAGGCGATCTCGACTTTCCCCAGGGCTCTCTACGTCCGCCAGGGCTTATGGCGAAACGCTCGTAGCATAAAATCCGATCAACGAAAGCGCGACCTCCTTGTGACGGTCGCGCTTTTCATTGTGGAGCGCCTCTCGTTGCAGAACGCTTCTCTTCGCGGACCTGTGAACTCCGCATTGAGCGGCGAGATTGCGTTGCGCTAAAACACCGTCACGACGTCTGCAATGAAAGTATGTGTCATGACGCGACTGAATGAACCTGAACCTGCGGCAGTTGCGCCGAACGCAGACTGTCAGCTGTGTCCTCGCCTCGCAACGTTCCGAGACACGCACCGAAACTCTGCGCCTGAGTGGTTTAATGCGCCCGTTCCCTCATTTGGGGACGTCGATGGGGAGTTTCTTGTTGTTGGTCTGGCACCTGGTTTAAAGGGCGCTAATCGGACGGGGCGCCCGTTTACGGGTGATTATGCCGGTGACCTGCTTTATGCAACCTTAGGTGAGTTCGGCTTTTCGCGCGGATCATACGCGGCCCGAGCCGATGATGGCCTGGAACTCACCAATTGCTTAATTACGAACGCGGTTCGGTGTGTTCCCCCGCAAAACAAACCAACCGGTCCGGAGATAAACACGTGCCGTTCGTTTTTGCGGGCCACAGTCACCAGTATGGTTAATTTGAAATGCATTCTTGCGCTCGGTCGCATTGCGCACGAAAGCGTGGTCGTCGCACTGGAATGCCGGAAATCGGCTTTCCCGTTTCGGCACGGCGCACGACATGAAATCAGCGCGTATACGTTAATAGATTCATTCCATTGCTCTCGCTACAACACCAATACGAAGCGGCTGACCGAAGACATGTTTCGCAGTGTTTTCCACCAAATCCGCGACGTCATCACGCCGTAAATACCGCGCACAGACCTGCCCGCACATGGACGGAATTGGCGATTTCGGCGTGCATGGCGTTTGGGTATTGCTTTGCCCGACCCGGCACCGGCCCCGGAGAGTCTTTAACTGCGCTGTTGGCACGCTCGCAGGCTCGCGGCTCGAGCGCGGGCTTATCCTGAGAGGACGACCTCAGGCTGGAATAGCCGTGAGAGATAAACAACCAGCGCGGGCTATCCTGCGAAGACGATCCCGGGCCGCGAACGCGGCACGGCGCGTTGCGCCGCCCTCGCGGAGGCCCGAGCGAAGCGAGGAATAGCCGTGAGCGAGAAACAACAAACGCGGGCCGGCCAGCCGTCGAGCACTGTTTCAGGCCACGACCGTGGCCCGGCGCGTCGCGCCGCCCCCGCGGAGGGCCCGGCCGCAGGCCGGAATAGCCCGTGAGCGAGAAGAGTTCTTAATTGCGCTGTTGGCACGCTCGCAGGCTCGCGGCTCGAGCGCGGGCTATCCTGCGAAGACGATCCCAGGCCACGACCGTGGCCCGGCGCGTCGCGCCGCCCCCGCGGAGGGCCCGGCCAAAGGCCGGAACAGCCCGTGAGCGGAATCAAACCAGAGCGAGGCGCGCACATTGCGACACGCATGCATCAACCGCGATCCCGCAATAGGCGCGCTTTTTCACGCTGCCAGTCTCGGCGCTTCTCTGTCTCGCGCTTGTCTTGCAGTTTTTTACCTTGCGCCACAGCAAGCCGCAGTTTGGCGAACCCTCTCGCGTTGAAATACAGCTCCAACGGCACGATCGTCATGCCCTGCCGCTCTGTCGCGATCGCCAGTTTGACAATCTCGCGCTTTGACAGCAGCAGGCGGCGAGGTCGTCGCGCCTCATGATTGAAGAACGCACCGGCCTGCTGGTACTCCGGTATGTAAGCGTTCACCAGCATCACGCCGTCGTTCTCAACCGACGCATAGCTTTCCGCAATATTGGCCTGACCGGAGCGCAGCGACTTGACCTCGGTTCCCGTCAGGGCAATCCCGGCTTCAAATGTTTCGCCAATCGCGTACTCGTAACGCGCTCGCCGGTTCTCCGCGATCGTCTTGTGACCACCGCTCTTTTTCTTGTCAGCCATTGCCATACGCGGCACGGTTCGTCCGGCCGCTCTCTTAATCTTTTGAATCTTTTGAGCCGCTGCAGGCGATCAAGGCCCATGAGGACGCGCCGCACGCGATCAATCCTGTACTCGTTGCTCAGAACAGTAACCGGATACAGCTTCAGCTTATCGACCACGGCCTGCTCTATTGCCGTTGCCGCTGGTCCGCGCCTCCACCCCAGCGCTGAGGACACCTGATCTACGATACGGCTTCAATCCCCGCATGTCGCATTGCGGCATCGACGGCCGCCTTCGTGTCATCCCGGATTGGCGCCAGTGGCAACCGTGTGTCCGGCTGCCCGAACCCAATCCGCGAGACGGCGTATTTGACCGGCCCTGGGCTCGGCTCCAGGAACAAGGCATCGTGCAATGGCATCAACCGGTCTTGCAGCTCAAGCGCGGAGCGGAAATCGCCCCGCAACGTCGCGGCCTGGAACTGCGCACACAACGCCGGCGCCACATTCGCCGTTACAGAAATGCAGCCCAACCCGCCGTGCGCGTTGAACGCCAGTGCCGTAGCGTCCTCCCCGGACAGCATGAGGAAGTCCGGCCCGCATGCCTGACGCTGCAGCGATGCCCGCGCCAGATTGGCCGTTGCATCTTTGACCCCCACGACGTTCGGCAATGCCGCACATCGCGCCATCGTGTCCGGCATCATGTCCGCGACAGTGCGCGGCGGCACGTTGTACATAACCAACGGAATGGCGACCGCATCGTTAATCGCCTTGATATGCAAAAA
>JBCCOV010000059.1:0-23515 GCA_039039985.1 Pseudomonadota bacterium
CAGCTCTTTACTGATCGCCTGCGCGCCGGATTGGCACGATCCAAAGACATCATTGCGGTCGGCACGGCATCAGAAGAAGGAAACAGTGCCGTGGAAACAAACCGCGCCGGCCAGCGCGCACGAACTCTGGCCAATTGGCTGAAAGGCGCTACAGACGCAGATACCCGATTGCGGGTCCTCAACCTCGGACAATTCGACGGTCGCTGCGCGCAAGCCGGAGAGACCGAAAGCACTAGCTGGCAACGCCCGGTCATCATGATTGGCATCCGAAGCCAGCAAGCCGATGTGACGGTCGCCGAGGCGCTGGCCAACGCCATGTCCGGCAAAAGGAACCTGCCGAGCCCCGATTGCTATTCGGTGTTTCAATTGTCAGATGCCAACTGAAGCTCCGTCGGTGACCAATCGCGGCCTCACGCCTGCGTTGTAGATTCAGTCGAGACGTTGCAGGCGTTCGCGGGCGGAATCTGAACCCATGTTTGGAGTGACACAGTTTTTGGAGCGACACAGACCTATGGCACGCCAGTTTCCCAGGATTGCGTCAGCGATCCTGCCCACCCAGATGCCAAGCCGATCGGTTACGACGCGCCACAAGCTTTAAGGAGGCGTATGATCTCGGCCTGCTGTGCCTTTGCCTCGTCTGACCCAGTGCCGCCACGTCCACTTGCGATCATCGCCAACCGCAACGGCGGCGACCCACTCTTGGTCGCCAGGGACGGGTCTGCGCCACCTGCGAGTAAAGCTCCAACCGCCGCGGCGCAACGGGTGCGCACAGCGCGGTGCAACGGTGTGATCCCGCTCTTGTCGAAGGTGTTGGGATTTGCACCGGCTGCGAGGAGCGCGGCGATCGTTGCCTGCTGTGGACACGGATTCCACGACGGCGCGCCGGGAAGGCCAACGGCAGCATAATGAAGTGGCTCGGCGCCGCGCCGGTTTCTCGCGCCGACGTTGGCACCGTCACGCACAAGTCTGCGCACAATCGCTGCCTGATAAGCAGCCGCCGCGACATGAAGTACTGTGTCGCCGATGTAAACGAGACATGCGATCTCTGGAACAAAGCGATCGGTTTCGACCCGTGCGTCAATCCAACTTGGGTGCCCGGAGGACGATGACAGAGCAGCCGCGACCGCATCCGCATCGCCCGCGACCACAGCGGTCAACACGTCGTCAAATGGCAACTCGGTGCGCGCTGACTGAGACATACATCCGTTCCGACCAACTTCGACGACACAAGCCATGCCATCACAAACCGTGCCGTCAAAGTACTACGTCCGCGTCCACGATCAACCGAACGTTTAATAGTCCGCTGCGCGACAGCGTCTCTACGCTTTCAATCAAACATTCCCACACTTAAACGTCACCGACGTTGCGACGCGACGGCCCGCCAACCTCAGAACCCAGCATCAAAGCGGAAAGCGGCGTCAAATTCGTCAGGTCATCCCACCGCGCCAAAACAAAACCCGGGCGAATGTTTCTAATGACCCCGCGTTGGCGAAAACTGGACATCGTGCGGCTCAGAGTATCCCGGTTAATTCCGAGATAATCTGCAATATCATCCCGCCGTAACGGCATATCGAACGCCACGCTCTCACCTGAGGATTGGCCAATGCTCAAAGCAAGCTCCAAAAAGAACGTTGCCAGCTTTTCGTCCGACCGGCATTGGCCGATAGCTGCGGTTCGCAACATCACGCGTTGCAATTGCTGCGTCGCCTCGGCGAACAGCGCCGCGAGGTTTTCCTGCGAGGTCCACTGCGCCTGCGTCAAAGACGGAGTATTGAGTACAATAATCTCGCCGTCACGTATCGCTCTGTATCGTATGCCTGAGCGCAACGTTGCCGTCCGGCAAAAGACGACACTTCCAGGGCCATGCAATCCAAGGACCTGACGCCGATCCGACGGCAGCTCAATCGCAGCCAGAAGCAGCCCCGACACCACAAGGATAACGCTGTCATCCGAGCCTTCATTCAACGGCACAACACGGTCGCCTTTCACCGTCAGGCGTTGTCCGTGTTCTGCAAACAGGCTTGAGACCTGACGGCGCCTGCGTTCAACTTCCCCGTGTTGGGCCGACGGTCCTCCAAAGCCCTGCCATTTCGCCAGCCCATGTTGCGGGCCGCTGCCCTTGGTCATCACGTGCCGCCCAGCTTGTCGCGCGCCGAAACGTGATGGACCTTCGATAAGTCGCAGCAAACCGGCGATGATTTCGATCAATCGCGGCTTGCGATCGGTTGTCGCACAGCGTTACGACGTGGCCGCAACCCCAGCGCCGACAATCGTATTGTTGCTGTTTGGTAACGTCATCAGTGTGCTTGTTTTTCACTGATCTATGTCAGGCCGCGATGCCCCGACCCGTCTAGCTGCGACGGTGAATCAACATCATCATTTGTCACCGGCGGCGTCGTTCTTTCGGAGAGGAGGAGTGGCACACCGCTTATGCGCGCGAAGCGCCGATGTAGCCACTTTAGAGGCAAACGCAATGAAACAGATGTTGACCGGGTCGCTCCTCGCAAGCCTCGTAGCTTTGAGCGGCCTATTTGCTGACGGCCGGCTTGGACCCGTTCATGCCGGGGATTATTCGGGGAACTTTATGATGCGCGTCGGCGCGAGCGTGGTTCATCCCGATTCAAGTGCCGACGTCTTTTCCAACGGCAATCTCGTATCTGCATTCGATGCCGAAGTGAGCACCGAGGTTATTCCGTCAGCAACCCTGACGTACTTTTTCACGAAAAATCTCGCGGTCGAACTGTTTTGCTGCTTTGCGAAACATGACGTTGACGGCAAAGGCGGCCTCAGCGGAGTTGATCTCGGCGATACTTGGATATTCCCGCCGGCCCTCACACTCCAGTATCACTTCGAGAGCCGTCACGGCTTCAAGCCGTACATTGGCGCCGGCATTCAATACATCGTCTTCTTTGATGAAGGTTCAGCCGACTCAACTTTGAACGGCGGCCGGCTGGACATCGACGACGCAATCGGTCTGACCTTGCAGGCCGGCGTCGACGTCGAGGTTGGCGCAGGATGGTATCTCAACGCCGATGTGAAGAAGACCTGGCTGGAGACCGACGCGAAATGGGCTGGAACGGATGTGACCGCCGACGTCGAACTCGATCCATGGATTTTCAGTCTCGGCGTTGGCTATCGCTTCAATCTCTTCGAACGGCACGATCATCAATCGTTTAAATAATGGGGCGGTAGCGTTTGCGCGTGCACACGCCGCGCAAACGCTCGTCGCCCATCGGCATATGATGATCCCGACACGGTACCGCCGTGACCCGCGGCAAGCTCGCTTAAGAGCTTGCCGGAAGACAGTACAAAACACGCCCGCAAGACGTGGATGCGCACAGACATATGCGCGACTTCAGCCGTGCTGCATCTCAATGCTGTTTCTCTTTCATCAAGATCCCCCAAAGACGTAAAGCACGGCTCAACTTGCGGGGTCGCTAAAGCGGTGCAGAGGTGATCAACCCAGTCCACCACATCGACTGCCTGGGCAAGTCGTAATGCTGTTCCAGTAAAATGTCACAATGGGAAAGCCAGTGATCGCCGCCTAACACGTCGCCGCAAGGCGGACGGGGCGCGCGGCGACGGACCATGGCGTTGTCAAATGAGGAGCGTATTGCCGATGCCCCGACCCTGGCAGATCGCTTGTCTTGCAGTCATCACCACAGGTCTACTCGCCGGATGCGATGACCGTCCGGCCAACGCGCAGCAGGTCTTGAATGAGCGGACTGCGGACCGTCCCGGTAACACCAAGGTCGTCGCTGAGATCTGGGTCGACAACTGGTTCAGCCTATCCGTCAACGGCCGGCCCGTGATCGAAGACAGCGTGGCGTTCAAGACGGAGCGGTCCTTCAATGCCGAGCGTGTCACGTTCCGGACCGACTTCCCCATGACCATCGCATTCGAGTTCCGCGACTTCGTGGAGAACGATACCGGGCTGGAGTACATCGGCTCAGGCCGCCAGCAAATTGGTGACGGCGGCGCGATCGCGCAGTTCATCAATACGGAAACGGGCGCGATACTTAAAGTCACCGATGCGAGCTGGACATGTCATGTGATTCATCACGCGCCGGTCGACGCCGCATGCGCCAGACAACGCGATCCCAAAGTCGGTCAAGGCAGCTGCCGCGCCAAGATCACCGAGGCGCCCGCCGGATGGCAGGACCCGGGTTTCGACGACAGTTCATGGGTACCCGCAACCGTGCATTCCAAATCCGCAGTGCGGCCCAAGGGCGGTTACGACACGATCACATGGAAGCCGGCTGCAAAGCTCATCTGGAGCAAAGACCTGCAGCTTGATAATACAGTCCTGTGTCGCACGGTTATCGACAGGCCGTGAGCACGGCGCGCTTTGATCGCGCGCGATACCGTCAAAACATGACCGCTGCGGGCGCCCACCGGATGCACACTTGAGTTGCGAGAAATCAGTCGGCCTCGAACTGTGCAATCACCGTTTTTTCGTAGTCCAGCGCCTTTTGAAGGCTGCTGCGCGTCGACAGTTTGTCAAAGTGCGCGTCGCAGTTTTTGAATTCTGACAGATCAAGACCAAACATACCGGTACGCCTAAAACACCAAAACAGATAAACATCAGCGATGGTGAATTGATCGAAAAAGAACGTACGCCCCGCCAGCCGTTCATCCGCAATCTGGAAACTGTCTCTGAGTGCTTTTTCCGCCAAACGACGCACGCTCTCTTCCGTGCCGGGCACATCGCAGAACTTCAGTGGCGCATTGTAGCGGCTAATGTGCGGGTGGATACCTGACGCACACCACCCCATAATCGAGACGGCCTCCGCACCTTGCCAGTCATCATCTGGAAGCAGCTTGGCATCAGGAAACTTGCGCGCGATCCAAAGCAGTATCGCCACGTTTTCACTCAGTGGCGTACCGTCGACAACCAACAACGGCACCTTGTACTTCGGATTCAGCGCGCGATACTCCGGCTTCATATGATGCTTTTTGCGGATGTTGATGGGCCGGATATCAACGTCTGCATTGGCCTCGATGAAGGCAACAAGCGGAACAATCGAACACGCATAGGGGGCATAGTACAGGGTGAGACTCATTCGAAGCTCCAACTGTAGCGTTTGGCGGGACAAAGGGGCGGACCAACGCGCTGTCTGTTTTCCAACTGACAAACAGCCCGCGGCTCTCGTCAAAACAGGGTGAAGAACGGCGAGGGATACCAAATGACGGGCACAATCACCTGGAACAGTCCATACAGGCCGATCGCCGAGACGGCGCTGTAGAGCGCGATGATGCGCCAATCGAACTGGCCCCAGACCTGCAGATAAATCGCGACAAAAATGATCAGCGACACATACTGCCCCAGCACGAGCGTGGACAGCAAAACGCCGATCAATAAGGCCGCGAATGACACTGCTCCGCGAAATTGATCCGACTCGATCGGGCGCAAAGCGGAATGGCCCCCGGTTCTCATGATGGCCAAGTTTCGCGTGTCGCCAACCAACACCAACAGTGACAACAGCCCACCGGCCACGATAATCGCTATCGGGAAAAGCCTGGCGCCATAGGTCCAGCCAAGCGCCACAACAGCTGCTGCGGCAAACGTGGCGCAGGCCATAAGCGAGAGCGGCAACGAAATAGCGGGATGGTGCACAGCCCCGCCCTCGGATTCCGAATCTTCGGTTGGATTGCCCTTGGCTGTCTGGGCGCGACTGCGCCGGATCGCGACAAACACAGTCAGGACGAGCAGGCCAATCAAAACAATGACGATCGGCCGTGAGAATGAGGCCGCGCCATGCGTCTGGATACTCAGATGCAGCGCGGATTCCATGATCTTGCCGAGAATGAAACCGAGCACCAACGGCGGCCGGGCCCACCCGCCCTTCTTCATGCAGTAGCCAAGCAGGCCGAACGCCAACAGCAGGATCCAGTCTCCAAGGTCGCCGCGCTCAATCCAGGAGCCCATGAAAATGAACAGCATCACGGCGGGAACGAGGATGTGACCTTTCACGAACGTGAGCTTGGAAATCTGGTTGCCCCAAATCAGGAGCGCCACCGCGCCGGCAACGTTTGCCAGCGCCAACGCCCACACCAGGCTGAAGGTCACGTCTAGCTGGCTGATCAGCATTTGCGGGCCGGGCTGAAGCCCCTGGATCGTGAACGCGCCGAGCAAAATCGCCATGGAAGCGCTGCCCGGAATCGCAAACGCAATCGTCGGCAGCAACGCCCCGCCCTTCATCGCATTGTTTGCGGCTTCGGGTGCGATCACACCACGAATGTCTCCCTTGCCGAATTGTGATTTGTCCCGACTGCTCTGGACGGCGTGGCCGTACGCGACCCAATCGACAATGGCTCCGCCGAGGCCGGGCAGCATGCCGACATAGACGCCGATGACCGTGCAGCGCAGGCCCAGCCACCAATGGACGAAGGCATCACGAATGCCGCGCAACATGCCCGCGCGCACATCAGCGCGTTTGACGCGCGAGATCGACGAATTGCTCACGGCCAGATCGATGATCTCGGGTATGGCGAAAAGGCCCAGTACGAGCGGCAGGATCGGGATGCCATCGAGCAGATACGTGAAGCCGAATGTATAGCGCGGCTGGCCACTGAATTCCGCATAACCGACAGTCGCGAGTAGCAGCCCCAAACAGGCGGCCGTCAGGCCTTTCAGCATCGAACTGCCGGCAAGCGCACCCACCATTGTCATGCCAAGCACACCGAGAACCAGGAATTCCGGTTCGGATATGGCAAGGATAATCGGCTCCACGATGGGGATCGAGAGCGCGAGCATCAAGGCGCCGAGCAAACCGCCGATGCCTGACACTGTAAACGCCGCACCGAGCGCGCGGGCAGCCTCGCCCTTTTGTGCCAACGGATAACCGTCGAGAATCGTGGCTTGCGACGCTGCCGTGCCCGGCACGCCGAGCAGCACGGAAGCCAACGTGTCGCTTGTTGTCGTGACGGCATACATCCCGATGAGAAAGGCAAATGCCGACGCGGTGTCCATGCCGATCGTAAACGGGAGCAGAATGGCCATGCCGACCAGCCCCGAGAGGCCCGGCACAGCACCGAAAAAGAGGCCGAGAATGATACCAAGCCCGAGATATCCAAGCGCAGGCCAGGCCACGACCATACCCAGCCCGGAGAGGGCAGCCTCGAAGTACATCGTCTAACTGCTGCCCCCTGCCAGTCCGCGCTGAGTTGAGCGGATCTGTCTTCTCAGTATTCGGTTCGCTTGCAAGTCCGCTGGCCGTTACTTTCTGGCTTCGTCCGAGTAAGCCTTCAGGAAGGCGATGGCTTCGGCATCGGTTTTCATCAGGTCGTCCAACCGTGCCTGTGCTTGCGCACCTGTCAACGCGTTCAGATCGAACCCGCTGAGCTTCGCAAACGCAGCTCGATACTCCGGATCTGCGGCCGTCGCAGCGAAAGCCTTGCGCAATGCGGCTACGGCTTCATCCGGCGCGCCCTTGGGCAGGAAGATGGCGCGCAACGACGTGGAACGAATGCGGGCGATAGTCCGCAGTACTTCGTACTTCGGGCCGGATGGCTTCTTGCCGAACCTGGCTTCGTAGAACTGATCGAATGTCGGCACGCCGTCGATTGTGCCCGGCGCCGGGCCAAGACCGCCATCGTCTGTCGGGATGCCCAACGAGAACAACGGAATTGAGTGGCCCTTGTCGACCAGATTGGGTTTGACGCGCGAAGCATAACCGGTCATCGAGTCGGCCGTCATATCGACGTCATTCTTCAAGATCGCGCCACGGACTTTGCCCGATGATTTGAAGCCGGCAACGTGCTGGTATGGCACGCCCAGAAGATCCATCGCGGCGCGCAACATCAGGTCCTTCATGTTGGCCGGGCCATGCCCCGCCGTCTTGATCGGGTCCTTGAGATTGAACAGGTCCGTTGCCGTCTCGAGCCCCACACCTTTGCGGGCATGAAAAATGGTGTCTTCTGGAATACCACCGACGAAGATGAAATCACGATGCGATACGCTTAGGGCCGGATCCTTCATGATCTCCGGCATGAGCGCGACTGAAAACACGGCAATCGTGTTTCCGTCGTTGCGCACGGCGGTTCCGAAGAAATTGGTCCCGACAATACCACCGGCACCCGGCCTGTTTTTGACGACAATCCGAGGTGAGCCGGGGATATGCTTCTGCATATGCTGCATCAGCGTGCGCGCCGTGATGTCCGTGTTGCCGCCAGCGCCGTAGTTGATGATGACGTTGAGCGTTTTGCCTTTGTAGAAGTCAGCCGACCACGCAGGCGATGCCAAAGCCGCCATCGCGACAACAGCCGCTGCTGCTCCTGACCATTTGGCAAGCGTCGTCCGTTTCATTTCCATCCCTTTCTACGTCATTATTGATTTCGAGGTCTGCGCCGGTGTTCGTGCCTCCTCTTGCTCGCTCGCGTCCCCGGCTTGCGCTCGACTCACGCAGCGCGTTCGTCCGCAATCGGACTTCTCATCCGTCCACTTGCGCATGCGCAGCTTCCGCCCAAGCTCACGCCCTTAACCTGTGGTGCCCTGACACGAGCTCGCGAGCCTGGTGGTGGTGCCTTTATCGATCAATGACCGCGCCATGCGCGTGACAGGATCGGGGTCGCTCGGCCATGAACTGACAGCTGCGCCAGGCTGTGCATGTCTTTGACGCTGACACATTGAACCGTGTCCGGATGTGACCAGCCGCATTTGCGACACGGTCACCTTGCGTCACGCAGGCGACAAGGCCAGATGGCTTCGCATGGGAGACCGAACGCAGACTTGCTTCCTCCACCAGACTTCGCGACGAACTCCATCATTCGATGGTAGGCAAATCAGTGGAAGGAGTCAATTTTTATCGATTTTACTTCATATCAAAGTTTTAATATCGACAAAACAGGCGGCCGACTCTCGTTACGCGAAGACGGTCGGTGCGTCGCTGCGCTTTATGGCATCAGCATCTGGCCGCCCATCGCAAAACCTCAGCGCCACGCCATGCCACCTGCACGCTTCCCCCTCGGGGATATCGGTCTGCAAGACAGTCGATACACGCGACCGAGCGACATGCTTCGGGCTCTCATGTCACGCATGTCCACATGCGGACGTTGCAGCTTGCCGCCCCGGCCATGGCAACGTTGGACATCGTCTGCACGGGCGCTCGAACGCTCTCTCATCGACGCGTCGCAGTTCAGCAGAGTGCGGCAAGACGAAGCAAATGCTGATACGCATATTAAGTTTGAATATTAACATTTTACATACTAACTACTGATGCCAGATAGGCTACGCAGCGAGGACGTCATCATGCGAAAGATGGTGACGGTCTCGATCTTGGCAGTGCTCTGTGCCGCTGGGAACGCGTCGGCACATGACCATCATAGCCACACCACGCCTGGCGCCGCGTTTGAAAGGATCAAGTCCTGGTTCGAGGCAGATGCAAATCGTATCGGGGCCACATCTCGTCGACTGCACACTGTCTGGTGGCAGCAAAACCAAGTGCTTCTCGATCACGCTCAAGCCTGAGCCCAGCAGCGTAAAAACCGGCCCGTAGTGCCCGGGGCATGTTTCTGACGGTCCCGACAAATCCGGCATCTGGTTGCATGACGGCAAGGTCTACGACGCCGATGGCGCGTTCATAAAGAACCTGCCGAACCTCTACGGAGACAAGCGCTAGCAGATGTTCGGTCCTGCAACGGGCAAAGTCCGCGTCACCGACAGCAAACAATCATGCGAAGCCGCAGCCCGTCCGGATGTGAACCCGACGTATCATAATCACTGCGGCGCCCCTCATCCAACTGCCGGATCCACCGTTCAAGGCCGCGTTGCCGGCGAGGCAGCTGCTCAACAGCTGATGACCTGTGGACCGAGAATGCGCCGCATTCGGCGTGCCTTGCTCTCGCTCACGGCTATTCCGGCCTGCGGCCGGGCCCCATCGAGATGCCCCATTCGCCATCTCGACATGTGAAATGCCCAACGCGGGAACACCCGCGTTGGGGTGGGGGCGGCGCAACGCGCCGGGCCGCAGGCGCGGCCTGGGAACCGTGCTCGCAGTATAGCCAGCGCTCGAGCCGCGAGCTTGCGAGCGTGCGAACAGCGCCAACGAAAGACTCTTCGCTCATGGGCTGTTCCGGCCTGTTGATAGATCTCTCATGCTGCAGACCTGTGGCAGGAGCTTTGGCGTCGCTGCTTAGTAAGGGGTGTCTGGGTGGTCTGACATCTCTATTTGGCTTTGTAACGCACCGGTAATGGCGTTCGGTATGTTTGGCAGATCTTCAATATCGTTCTTGCCCATCGTCCACGCCAGCGTTGAGATCTTCTTCTACGCGGCTTTTCAAATGGAATTCCGGCAAACACCCAAAACAACGTACTGGAGTGGTACGCAACGTGATGGACATTGTCGTCTCGATCGGGGTGAAAACTGCGCTTTTCCAAATAGCTACAAATAAAACACGTATGGCAGTCTTGGCATCGCGCTCGCTGAACCGTCATCTCATCCCAGTATGCATCCGGGCCCAGTTCGACGCTATCTCGCATTCTTAAATGGGGCGCACTGCAATCTGGACAGAGCAAACTCATTGGCGATCACTTTGCTGCAGGTGCATTGGGAACGTCCAAGTAGCTGTCATGATCGCGATGAGACTGATACAGCCTAACCCGTTGACCATCGCAGCCCTTCACAAACCACAGAAAGGTACCACACCAGTAGTCGCCTTCGGCAGTTCCAGACGTTTTTAGAAGCACGTTGCCGGTTGCGTCACGAACTTCAAACTCTGCGCGAAGCTCGAAATGCTGCCCTCCATAACCGCCGTTGCCAAACTCGACCTCGCGCTTGAAAATCCGCCGATCGCTTATGGAGTCATGGTCGATTTCTTCCCACTTCAATACCATCTCGCGGCTCATCTCTCGTGTCTTTGATGACATGTTAACCGATCCAACCGATCGGTGCACAACACGTGCTTGCGGTCGACCGTCGCGTGCGCCGTAGCGGTCATCGTTGGCCGCTGGACGGGCCTGTGACGGGGCAATGTCTTGAATCTGTCGCGGGCAATGAATAACGGGTAACTCACACTATGATGTGCGTAACCTCAGGAACACCGGTCGGCCCTGGGTAGCGATCCCGCCGGCGTTACGGGCGGACCTGAACGCTCGGCCCAAGACGTCTCTGCTGTACATTGTCGCTTGAGACGGCACACAAATGGCGGGGCACGACACACGGAAGGCGAACCAGAAGCGGCTTGCGACGTGGCCTGCACGACGAGAGAGTGGTAACCGGCGTGACGAATGCCGATTTCAAAGTGCCTAACGGCAGACAGAAATGCGATATGCGTTATTGAAAGTATTGGTGGGTGTACAAGGGCTCGAACCTTGGACCCGCTGATTAAGAGTCAGCTGCTCTACCAACTGAGCTATACACCCGATGCTAAGGAAGACGAAAGCGCGTAACATCGAGATGTGGCAAAGTCTAGATCGTTTCCGCCATAAGCGGAACGAGTCCAGGCGATACGGTGCTACGGTTGAATCAAAAGATGTTCGTGTTGGTACAGGCTCGACAGAACCTGCGCCGTACCACTGACAACAGATCGCAGCGGGTCATCGGACACCAGGAATTGGACGCCGACCAACCGCTCAAGCTCCGTATCGAGACTGTCGAGCAGCGCGCCACCGCCCGTCAGGTGGATACCGCTGTCGCAAATGTCCGCTGAGGCCTCCGCCGGAAGGTCCTCCAACGCACGTTGCACAAACTCGGAAATGTCGTCGACCGGATCCTCAAGCGCATCGGCAATGTCGCTCGGCTCCAACACGATCGATTTAAACCGTCCGCGCCTCAAATCACGGCCACGGATATGGATCTCGGCATCACGCCCATTGACGATGCGCTCGGCCGTGCCGGCTTCGATCTTGATACGCTCGGCGCTTGCCTCACCTATGAGCAGTTGGTGGCGACGGCGCACGAACTTTGCAATCGCTTCGTCCAGCGCATTGCCGGCCACGCGGAGCGAGCGCGCCATGATCACCTCGCCGCGCGACAACACGGCGATGTCACTGGTGCCACCGCCAATATCTAGCACCATCAGGCTGCGCGGTTTGTCGACGGGCAATCCCGCACCGATCGCTGCCGCGACCGGCTCCTCGATGAGATTGACGCGGCGCGCACCGGCATTCAAGGCCGTCTCATAAACCGCACGCCGCTCCACCGGAGTTGCCCCCGCAGGCACGCAAATCAGGATGCGCGGCCGTCGAAATCCCATCATCGATTTCGTGCGCTTGATGAACTGCCGCAGCATCTCCTCGGCCGCGACGAAGTCCGCAATCACCCCATCCCGCAGCGGCCGGATTGTCTCGATGCTCTCCGGTGTTCGGCCAACCATCATCTTGGCCGTCTCGCCGACGGCGAGCACTTCGCGCCGGCCGTCGCGATTCCGGATTGCAACAACAGACGGCTCATCGATCACAATGCCCTTGCCGCGCACATGGACGAGCGTGTTCGCAGTTCCCAGATCAATGGCAATATCGTCAGAGAACACCCCTGACACCGCGCCTAACATACTAAAGCGACCCTCGTGTCGTCCTTGCTCTGCGTCATCACCCTCACCCCTCCGCCGGCGCACCCGCGCCCTCGGCACTGACGGCTATAAAGTCGTCTTTATGCGGAGATTGTAAGATCGGCGTTGGATGATCAACTTGCGCTCCGTCGTCAAAGTCAAATGCGTCATCAC
The DNA here is from genome assembly GCA_039039985.1 of Pseudomonadota bacterium. Classification (GTDB taxonomy): domain Bacteria; phylum Pseudomonadota; class Alphaproteobacteria; order Rhizobiales; family Hyphomicrobiaceae; genus JBCBWG01. Next base: position 12,664 of record JBCCOV010000059.1, read on the forward strand.
CGCCGCAACCGCCAAGCCTATCGGCGGCTACCACGTTGCCCGACAGACCCAGTTCTGCGGACACTCTGTTATCACTTAGGTTAAGATTCAGAATAACCTGTGGCGTCGCGGCCGGGTTTCAGCCGCGACGCCATCGCATTTTCGTTGTTCTGCACTGTTGATACGAACAGGGCTCAGGCGTTAACCGACATAATGTTGGGCTGACCCACCGCGTTCCCGCAGAATGATCAGGCGGTTGAGGCAAGCAACGTAGGCCTTGGCTGAGGCAACCAACGTATCCGGATCTGCCGCCTTGGCCATCACCGTTCGGCCCGCTTCGTTGAGCCGCACCGACACCTCCGCCTGGGCATCCGTGCCTTGGGTCACTGCATGCACTTGATAGAGCTCCAGGCGTGCCGTGTGGCTCACCAACTCCTTAATGGCGTTGAAAGTTGCATCAACAGGTCCATTGCCGGCCGCCTGAACGGTCTTGTGAACGCCGTCGATATCCAACGTCAACGTCGCCGACTGCGGACCTTGCGTCCCGGCGATCACCGTCAACGAAACCACTGTCATTAGGTCCGTCGCCGTTGCGATTTCCTCGTCGACCAGCGCTTCGATATCTTCGTCGTAGATGACCTTCTTGCGGTCTGCCAACGACTTGAACCGGTCGAACGCATCTTCAAGCGCATTCTCACCCAACTGATAGCCGAGTTCATTCAGCTTTGTGCGGAAAGCGGCCCGCCCCGAATGCTTACCCATGACGAGTGAGGTCTTGGCGACCCCGACGCTCTCCGGCGTCATGATCTCGTAAGTCTGCGTGTGCTTCAGCATCCCGTCCTGATGAATGCCGCTCTCGTGAGCGAAGGCATTCCGGCCGACAATCGCCTTGTTGTATTGGACCGGAAACGCCGTCGCCGCCGCGACCAGCTTCGATGCCCGGGTCAACATCGCCGTGTCGATCCCCGTTTCAAACGGAAATGCGTCCGCCCGCGTCTTGATCGCCATCACGATCTCTTCGAGGGCCGCGTTCCCCGCGCGCTCACCAATCCCATTGATGGTGCATTCCACCTGGCGGGCACCGGCACGGACACCGGCAAGCGAGTTGGCCACTGCCATGCCGAGATCATTATGACAGTGGACGGAGAATATCGCTTTGTCGGAGTTGGCCACCGCTTCTCTGAGGCGCTTGATGAAGTCGTAGTACTCGTCCGGTGTCGTGTAGCCGACCGTATCCGGGATATTGATCGTTGTGGCGCCGGCCTTGATCGCCGTATCGATGCAGCGGCACATGAAATCAAACTCGGTCCGGGTCCCGTCTTCGCCCGACCATTCCACGTCGTCCACCAGGTTGCGGGCCCGCGTGACCGAGGCCTGGACCATATCCAGAACCTCGTCGGGTTCCTTCTGCAATTTGAACTTCATGTGGATCGGCGACGTCGACAGGAACGTATGGATGCGCGGCCGTTTCGCATGCCGTACGGCCTCGCCTGCGCGATCGATGTCCTTTGCGCCAGCGCGGCACAAGCCGGCGACGACCGATGTCTTCACCAGTTCCGCGATCTTGGATACCGCCTCGAAGTCGCCTTCGGAGGCGATCGGAAAGCCGGCTTCGATGATATCGACGCCCATCGTGTCGAGAAGCTCGGCGACTTCCAACTTCTCAGCCAGCGTCATGGTTGCGCCCGGACACTGCTCGCCATCGCGCAACGTGGTATCGAAGATCAAGACGCGTTCTCGCGAACTAACGTCGCTATCCGCGCCGTTGGTGTCGCTCGAGCCAGAACGCGCCGCGGCATTCGTATCATTGGTCATGGGTGATTTCCGTTATCTCGCGCCAACCGTTCAGCCACCGGCACGGGCGGCCGTACATCTTGGAACCCCTAGGCAACTGCGGCGCCGCATAGGCGCACACCTCCCGGCCTAGGGGCTTATAAGTCGTAGCGAGATGATGCGAAGATGCGCGAAAACGCCGCCCGAACCGCCACTACGGATCAGTGCTGCACAGGTCATCTGTGAACAGTTTACGGCCATTGCGAAGATCGCACTTTGAATTGCCCTGCGTATATCTATAGCGCAATTTCGGTGCGATCTCAACCTCGCGTGGCATCAGACCTCGATCGTCCCTTCCGTAACCGACACGGCGCCCCCGCCGATTCGAACCGTTTCCAGCTTGTTTTGCTGAACTTCCAGCGAAAGAACGATCTCGCTGGGACGGCCCATTTCGTAGCCCTGCTCGATGATGCGCCGGTGCCATCCCTCCATCGGCGTATCAAACCTCATGACGACGGACGCAAACCCAGCCGCAGCAGATCCGGTAGCCGGATCTTCGTAAATGCCGCCACCGGGTGCGAACATACGGGCATGAAAGCTTGAGGTCGCATGCACGGCCTCACGCGTGTACACATAAGCCGCATTGTGGCCTGCGCTCCCAAACGCTGCCGACCACGCCTGCATGTTCGGCCGCGCACGCGCAATCGCCTCCCGCGAGACCACCGGAACGTACGTGAAGGGCACACCTGCGGAATACCGTGCCGGCTTGTGATTCTGAAAGCCGATCTCACTTGGCAGCAAATCCAAGGCGTCGGCGATCCGCTCAACAGAGGGCGCCTCACCGATTTCTTGCGGGAGTTGCGGCACATCAAACTCCGCGAAGGGCGCGCGGTCCGGAGCAAAACGCACACCGACGCGAACCGTGCCGATCTTTTCCTCAAGCGCAATAATCGCCTCATGCGCAGCTTCCGCGTCTTGACGCTTCAAGGCAGCCAGATGAATGGCCGTCCCCACCGTTGGATGGCCCGCGAACGGCAACTCGGCAGCCGGCGTGAAGATCCGGATTTTGGCGGCATGAACAGGGCGTTCGGGCGCCATCACAAATACGGTTTCGGACAGATTGAACTCCCGGGCAACAGCCTGCATTTGCTCGTCCGACAGACCATCGGCATCGTGAACCACGGCAAGCGGATTACCAGCAAAGCGGGTCTCGGTGAAAACGTCGAGCGTTGCGAACCGAAGCTTCATAGCGATGCGATGCTCCTAGATGCTTTCATGTGCGACGCATATGCGCCTTGAGCCGTGCTGCACGTGTCCCATTCACGCACTTGGCCGAAACCGCCACCTAAAGTCCCATAACGCCCGTCGTCTTGTGACGTGGCTGGCCGGTGTCGGAAACGGCAAGGCAGATTCCTGGCGCGCGCGAGGGCTCCCGCCAAGAGTTGCGACGGACCATGCCCTAACGCATACCCGAAGCCAAGGATCAAGCGCCATTGCGGCACGCCGCCGGCACGTCAGGTCTTGAGAAGCACATCCACCACCGCGCGCGCGTAAGGCATCAGTATGCCTGGCATTGGCGCATCCACATTACGAACGACGTGGACCGCCGTGACCTCGGATTGCCCACTCTCTATCGTGTGTTGCGCCAAGCGCACTTCAAGATCGGATGCCTTGAGCACCGAATGATAAACGCCGATCAACCCGATCTCTCGACCTGTCCAACACGCATGAGTCTCAGTCCGGCGGCCCAGTTCATCAGCACGCAGCCCAAGCTCTTCGGATAGCTCTCGTTTCGCATGCAAATCGAGATCCACAACGGCTTCCGACCCGATGACTTGAATGTCCTGAGGGTCGATAAAGCCGCCCGGCAAATGCAACTGCCCATCGTTGATGGTTCCCGGTCCGGCATGTGCGGTCACAACGCCGCCGTCTGCCAAGACAATCGCTGCCGTCCCGAAGACATGGGTCACTGACCGATCGTCAGGAGCTTGCTCTCGCCAATAGAGAAACGCGGCAAAGTCCACCGAGACGGCGGTCGCCGTGAACGCGTCCTCAATAACGCGCCAATCGCGCAGCATCAGGATCTTACCGTTGAAGAACGCCGGGTTTTGAGCCACGCGCGTCTGCCAATGCGCCGCAATCTTATCGGCATTGTCGCGCGCAAATAGCCAGTCTTCGTCGTTGGCCGTGACCCGAAGGCTCCGAACACGATTGACGCGGACCGGCCTATGCATCGCAGAACCGCTTTTGAAGCTGCGGCAACGTGCGTCCCGGGATGGACCGAGACGGCACCCCACCGATCAGGCGACAGCCCATGCGTTCGTAGAACATCAGCGCTTGCGGATCAGCCTCCACGTCGATGCACGCGATGCCGCGCCGAGTGGCTTCATGTTCCATGTGCCGCCAGAGTGCCCGACCGACACCGCGCCCCATCGCGTGTGGCTCAACAAAGAACAACTCAACGACCAGCGTGCGATTGTCGTTGATGGCAGCCTCGTAGAGCCCGACCGGCACATCGTCGATATCGGCGACCCAGACGCCGTTCTGCTCCAGGCGCTCAGGACGTACTGTCAACTCGGCGACACACTGCGCCATGAAGGCGGCGTCGTAACCCCAGTGCGCCTTGGACCGAAGGCACAGCGCGGTCAAAAGCGGACACTCGTCATATCGAGCAGGCCGAACCCGAACGCGCTGTGCCATCCCGTTAGTTTTTCTCTTTGTCGACCAGGGCGTTGGCTTTAATCCACGGCATCATGCCACGCAGCTTCTCGCCGACCTCTTCGATCGGATGAGCATCATGCATACGGCGCGTTGCCTTGAACTTCGGCTGCCCCGCCTTGCACTCCCGCATCCACTCCGAGGTGAATTCCCCGGTCTGAATGTCTTTGAGGATCCGGCGCATTTCAGCCCGCGTTTCATCGGTAATGATCCGCGGACCGGAAACATACTCGCCGAACTCGGCGGTATTGGAGATCGAGTAGTTCATGTTGGCGATGCCGCCTTCGTAGATCAGGTCCACGATCAGCTTCACCTCGTGCAAACACTCGAAATAGGCCATTTCCGGCGAGTAGCCGGCCTCCGTGAGCGTTTCGTAGCCGGCGCGGATCAACTCGACGAGCCCGCCACACAGCACCACTTGCTCGCCAAAGAGATCGGTTTCGCATTCTTCCTTGAAGGTGGTTTCGATGACACCGGAGCGCCCGCCGCCGATCGCGGCCGCGTAAGACAACGCGGTGTCATGTGCATTGCCGGACGCATCCTGATCGATCGCGATGAGGCAGGGAACACCGCCACCGCGTTGATACTCGGAGCGAACCGTATGCCCCGGACCTTTCGGCGCGACCATGACAACGTCGATTGTCGGGCCCGGCTCAATCAGCTTGTAGTGCACGTTCAGGCCGTGCGCGAAGGCAATCGCAGCGCCGTCTTTGATGTTGGACGCGATATGATCCTTCCAGATGTCGGCTTGGATCTCGTCGGGCGCGCACATCATGATGAAGTCGGCCGAGGACGCCGCATCTGCAACAGACTTGACGTCAAAACCCGCAGCCTCGGCCTTCTGCGCGGACGAGGACCCTGGCCGCAAGGCGATTGTCACCCCTTTCACGCCGGAGTCCTTCAGATTGAGCGCGTGCGCGTGCCCCTGACTACCATAGCCGACAATGGCAACCTTTTTGTCTTTGATCAGATTGATATCGGCGTCGCGATCGTAATAGACGCGCATGAGCGGCTCCTCGTTTCGTCACTGTTCGTTCACAAAGGTGGATGAGATGCCGACGGGTACCGGATAATCGCGCGTTACGCCAACGAGAATCGACACTCACCCGGCGCCCGGCACTGCAGAAACACCAACACCGGGCCGCAATAACCGCGCAAAGACAGGCACAAACGGCTGCTCTCGGCAAAAAAACTGGGACCATGTGAATGCGCTGGACGCTTGGGATTGCGACCGCCTTGAGCGGATTACTGCTGACCGGAGCCCTCATCGCCGCGGCCTTTCCCGGTCCGCATCGCATGCTTTGTCCGGGCTGCTTTGGCCTGGTGGAGATCGCTCCGGACGTGTTCACGGATGCGCCTCCAGCACGACATGCCGGCCTGTTAAGGATGATTGCGGCCGCTGATCGGACGACTAGCAGGTTTTTCGGCGGCCTCCAATCGCGCCCTTGGATCGTCATGTGCGCCACCAAGGCCTGTATGCGCGCATTCACACGCGGACATCACGCCAGCGGCGTCACCTTCGGCTGGCATGTCATTCGGCTCGCACCGCGGGGCTTACGCCAGCACATCATGACCCACGAACGCATGCACGCCGAGTTGCACCGGCGCCTTGGCTATGCCGGCATGGCCCAAAACGCGATCCCGACCTGGTTCGATGAGGGCCTGGCCGTCCTGATATCCAACGATCGGCGCCTTATCAGCCGCCAATCCAGAGCCGCAACTCAATGGATCTCGAGCGTCCATAGTCCGTCAGATTGGCGGCGCGCGGTTAGTGCGCGGGGTTGGCGCGCCACGTACAGCGCCGCCGTTACCCGCGTTGTCGCCTATGAGCGTGTGATCGGCCGCGCCGGTCTACGCCGGGTTGTCGCACGCGTCGTGGCCGGCCAGGACTTCGAGGCCGCGCTTCACGGCGAAGTCACAGCCGCGAAGCGGGCACGACCGCGCCGGCGGCGTCCGTAATACTGTCACACGATACATCTCACGCGATCCCTGTCACACGATCCCTGTCACACGATCCATTCCCGTGCGATCGGCCAAAGGGATGCAACCAGAAGCGCCGCCAAAACCACGTTGATTACGCGCACGGCGGTCGTATTGCTGATCACCTGCCGCAATGCGCTGCCGCCCACCGCCCAGGTTGTACTGGACCCCAAACCGGCTGCCAGAAAGATGACGGCCATCGCAACCACACTGATGACGCCGTAGCCGGCCAACACATACGTGGTGCTCGCGCCCAGTGCCATGATCCAGGCTTTGGGATTAACCCACTGAAACGCGGCGGCTTCGAGAAACGTGAACGGACGGCTTCCCGCATCATCTGCGGCCGCTTTCGGATTGGCTGACGCAATCCGCCAGGCAAGCCACAGCAGATAGAGGACGCTGATCACCTTCAGGATGTCGTAGAGCTGCGGGAACGCCAGAAACACACCGCTAATCCCGAATGCCACGGCCAACACCATGACGGAAAACCCGATCGAGACGCCGAGCATATGCGGCAGCGTTCTCTGAAATCCGAAGTTGAGACCGGATGCCATAAGCATCGTGTTGTTTGGGCCGGGCGTGAAACACGTGACCACGGCGAACGTCGCAACCGCAACGAACCATTCCAGCGACATGACGCACTCCTGATGCGGCATTCTCCTCGGTCCGGAGAACACAACAGATCAATTCAAGCAAAGAAAGGAAAGAAAGGGATGAGGTGATCGTACTTAGCCGCGCACAACGGCTACACCGGTCGCGACGACGCGCCGGTACCAATGCCGCAAGCCGCGGCGACGACGATGAATGACATGCGTCTGCACGAAACACCCTTAGGTCAGCAGTGTTGACCTATTAATCGTGTGCCCATTGGCGAGGATTGTCAAATACCAACTGCGCTCTCTTTGACCGTCACACCCGCCCGCCCCTTCAAATCCGGCTGCAGCTTTGTGCCGATACCTGGCCCCGAGGGAACCGTGATCATGCCCTTATCGATCGGCGGCAGCTCTGTGACGAACCGCCCGTACCAGCCGTAGTAAAAGGCGCGGACAATCTCCTGCACCCAGCAATTGCGCGTATTGAGCGCCAGGTGTGTCGACACCAACAGGGCGACCGGGCCTGTACAGTCATGGAATGCGACCGGCATGTGATAGCTCTCGCCCATGGTCGCCACCCGTTTGGCAACCGAAACGCCACCGCACCATGTGACGTCCATAATCGCCATGGAGAGCGCTTCGAGTTCGTAAAGCTGGCGAAAGTCCGCGAGGCTGCCCCGGGTTTCTCCAACGGCAATGGGACAGCTCGTCTCGGCCGCAACGTCGCCAATCGAGCCGAGATGGTCCATGAACACCGGATCCTCGACCCACATCGGAGCGATGTCTTCCAGTGCTCGCGCAATCTTGACGGCCATTGGCCGCGACCACAGCGAATGCAGTTCGGCAGCAATTTCCATTTTGTCGCCAACGGCGGTGCGGATCTTTTCGAACGGCTCCAAACCCCGCTTCAAATCATCGACGCCGATCCACTGCCCGTCGCTCGCTTCCGCCGCGTAATCGAACGGCCAGATCTTCATCGCCGTAATGTCCATGTCGAGCAGCGACTGCGCCAACTCATCGGCGCGATGGAGAAACGCGTCCAGGTCTTCATAGTTTCCCGTCGTCGCCGTCAGCCCGAAGTTGTCGGTGCCTTGCGTCGGCTTGGTCTGAACGTAGGAGTAACCGGCGCACGTGTTGTAAACACGGATCTTGTCGCGCACCCGACCGCCCAGCAGATCGCACAGCGGCAACCCGGCGCTTTGCCCGAGAATGTCCCAAAGTGCGATGTCAACGGCAGACCGGCCGCGCATTTCAGCACTGGCCCCGACAAAGCCGACATACCCGGTCAGATGCGCCTGATGCGCCTCGATGTTGCGCGGGTCTTTGCCCAGAAGGTACGGCGCAACAATCCCGTGAATATGCGCCTCCGCAGTGGCCGGGCCGTAAAACGTCTCACCGAGGCCAACCAGGCCTTCATCGGTCGCGATCTCAACCCACAAGATGTTCGGGAACTCGTCTGAGCGGATCGTACGGATCGCGGTGACTTTCATGGCTTGGCCCTTTTCAGCCTGGGATAGTTTTGAGGTTCGGCTTGGATCCGTCTACGCACGCGCTCGGCCGCCGAGCGGACGATGGTATAGAATGCGCGCGGGGCACGGGTACGGCGACGCAGGCGCGTCCGACGTGGCGCTACTTAGTCCACATAGGTCACTCGATCGGACGCGAGCAGGTCGTCCATGAACGGCAACGTTGTCCACCCGGTCTGGACTTTGGCGATGGTTTCGCCCTCGGCCTGGCGGATCGCGTCCACACTGGCGACCACCTCTTCCAGTCGCGCGCGCGGCACGATGACAACGCCGTCCCGGTCGCCCATGACGACATCACCAGCCTCGACGCGCACGCCGGCTGCAATGACTGGCAACCCAACCGTTCCAGGTCCGGTCTTGACGCAGGAGTTCGGCGTGACTCCGCGCGCAAAAATCGGCAGCCCCACCTCTTCGAGACCGGCCACGTCACGCGCCATCCCGTCGATGACAATGGCCGCACAGCCGGCGTTCTTCGCCAGCATGGCAACGATGTCGCCGCACACGGCTGTCCGATCGAACGCGTCTGAAGCCGCAATGATCACATCGCCAGGCTGTGCGCGGGACACGCCGGCAATGAGGGCCAAGTTATCGTTGGCGCCTGTGGCCACCGGAAGTGCCGTTCCAAGAAAGGCCGACTGCTCCGACAGCAGCGGCTTGATCGCCATGTCCAATCCACCACGACCGCTCATTGCATCAACGAGATGGCCGGTTTGCGCCCCGTCGAAGCGCTTAAGCAACGCAGGATCTGGGCGCGTCCAGGCGCGTTTGATTTCGAGTACCGGCGGATCCTTCAACATATGCGCGTTTCCTCTTGATCTCCTTGTTGCACCGAAACTAACACGCACGCGGCGGCGCGTGCACGCGCTGAAGCCAATCCGCCTGACCAATCCGCATTGCAAGATATCGGCCGGCTGAACCGATACCGACCGGGCACGCGCATTTGAGAATGTTGTGATCTCTCGAAGACGTCACTTCACGCCCGGCGAGACTTATGGCCCTAGTGCGCACAAATTACCGAATTGGAGATCATCGTTGACATATGCCCGTCGCTTGATCGTGCCGATCCTGACCTGCGCCTGCGCCGTACTTCCGGCCGCGGCGCAAAGTGCGAAACTACGTCCCGCTGAGATTATGGTGCTAGGTGACTCTCAGCTGGCGTTCGGCAGTGGCCCGGCCTTTCTCAGCTTCTTCAACAATTTTGCTGAGCGGTGCAGCGGCCTTGGCCTGCCCGACGACAAACTGAAAAAAGTCCAGGCCATGTCATTCGGGATACTGGGCGTCCGCGCCACCGGACTGCACATGTGGCTATCCAAGACAAAGAAGGGCACGCGCATGATTTGCGTGAAGGACCCGGCCGGCCTCAGCAACGCCAGCACCTACGGGGCCATGCGCTACCGCAATCAGCGTTGGGTTCAGATCGGCGAAAGCCGTCACCACAAGTTCTGCGGCGCCAACCGGTCGCCGCTTCAGAACATTTTCTCCGCCTTGCCGGAACCACCGAAGCTGATGATCTTCCACTTCCTGGGCCTGTCGACCTTTCACTGGCTCAAGGCATCACGGCTCAAAAACGATCTCATCCAGGTCAACGCGCAAATGCCGCGCACGACGAACTGCATGTTTTTGACAACGATTCCGGCCTACCGCGGCAAGATCAACCGCCCCCGCGTTCGCGCGCAGGACAAGCTGCAAATGGCGCTATTGGACAATAACCACCGGTGCGGTCTGGTCAAAGGCGTCACACAAGAGACGCTGGCGGCCTTTCAAGACAATCCGGCCTATTACTACAAAAACAAAAGAGGGGCGGTTAAAGATCCGTACCACACGACGCCATCCGGAGCCGCCCGCTTTCTCGCCATCCGCGGGCCGGCGATTTGCCGTGGTGTCGTCAACGCGCTCTGGCCGGACGGCGCAGACACGCGCTATTCCCAGTCCAACGACAATCCGTAGATGACGGCACGATCTCACGTCATGTGATCACGGGCGTCGTCGGCCGGGCATGAACCAGCCGGACGAGTCTAGCGGACCAGAATTGAAATTGGACCAAAGCTCGTCGCGCCAAATCAAATTCACGTCTTTCGTTTGCGCTTTTCGCAGGCGAGTCTTTCGTGGCGCTACCGCTCGCGACAAGCGCTCGCCACTTGAGCGCGTTCTAGAGCATTTCAGGTTTAGGTGCGACCATATCCGGCATTTCGGATGTAGTTTCGGGCTTCGCGTTCCGTGATTGCTGTGACGATGGTGGCGACGCGGTCGGATATGGCTTGCAACGTGCGCTCCTGGGCCATC
>JBCCOV010000060.1:0-23338 GCA_039039985.1 Pseudomonadota bacterium
CTCGGTGCCGGCGAAGCGGTAAGCCATATGCGCCGCGAGGCCGTCGCTGTCCTGGCTGTTGCCGGGCATGAGTTCGCCGAACGGCGTGTAGTTGAAGTACGCCGCGACCTTGCCCGCGGTGTCCATGAGCGCGCGGGTCGACCCGAGGTGGTCGCGCGAGACGTAATAGCGCTGGCCTTGAAGCGTAACGGCCTGCAGGCCGCCCAGACCGCGGAGGTAGGTTTGTTGTTCGGGAGCCGTGGCATCTCCGGCGAGTTCCGTCAGAGCGGTTGTACCTTGGCCGCGATAGTAGACGCGAGTATTGTCTGAGCCGCCGGCGCCACGATGGCCGACCTTCGCGACGCGCCGGTTGTGGACGTCGTAGTGGTAGTCAACTTCCAGATCATCAGACCCGGACACATGGCGTGGCAGATTGTTCAGCGGATCGTAGTCGAGGGCTGTGACATCAGGTGCGCCGTCGCCTGACGCGCCGGCCACCCGGCCTTTGGCATCATATGCATAATGCGCATTGGTCCCATCGCCCGTGACGGTTGCAACCTGGTTGGTTTTCGGTGCGAGGGTATACGTGTGCGCCTGGCCGTCGCCGCGGCGTTCGGTTTGGATATTGCCGTTGGGGTCATAGGTGACCGTCTCAAGCGAACTGCCCGCGAGTTTCGGCTGATCGTTGTGTGCGGCTATCAGGCGGTCGTGGGGATCATAGCTGTACGCGTAAGTGTGTGACACGCCGTCGGCATAGTGCAGGTTGTACGCTGCCTGCGTGATGTTGCCGTCGCCGTAGCCTTGATCGCCTGGGAGTTTGTAGCCGAGCGTCTCGGTCATTGCCGGGTCGGCGATTTGCGTGAGTTCGCCGAGCGGGTCGTAGCGATACTTCCGCGGCAGGCCATCCGGACCGAGTGCGGTTTCCGCCAGCGAGCCGTCCGCGTTGTACTGATACCGCGCGAGCGGCGCTGCCGGCTTGCCGTCCGCTGCCACGTCGGTCGCGATCCGCTGACCGAGCAGGTTGTAGCGGTGCGTGACGGTGGTGGTGGCAGTATCCGTCATGTCACGACCACGTCGTCCATCATCGTTCTGCATCGGTGCGCGCTCGCCGTACTGATTTTCTGTCTTTTTTGCTGATCTTTGAGCTGGATCGCAATTCGTGACGGTGTGTCATTCGCCGTGCACGAACCACCTCTCCATTAAATAGCCCGCCCTTTCCACCAACACCAAAAGTGCTTTGTGTCGAGCCACTTCAAGACGACGGGCACGGTCTTGAGCACGAGTAAAACTATCTACTGGTTTATTCCATTTATCATCAAAAAGGTCGCCTATACCCTTCCCAATGAACAGTATCATGCGGTCCGCAGTCAGACGATTGCGACCAATTATAAAATTAATATCAGTAAATTTCATATTATCCTCCAAAAAATTGATGATGGACAATTCAAAATTAACCAACGGAGCGTGCCCCTCATCAAAGCTTCTCTGGCTCCCAAAACCAGTTTTCACCATCTGCCGCGATAGAAAAAGAGCATGCTTAACCAACCCGCGACTTAGTTCTGGGGCCTCAGTATATGTGATTTGTATTCGGGCATGACCAATGGTCCTCGCTCCTATTGTTCCACGATACTTAATGTGCTCGTTTTCTCGGAAGTCCAATAAATAAGATAATGCGCGAAAAACCTTAGGCTCCTCTGTACTCAGACGTTTTAATTGCTGCATATGCTCCGGCAATTCCGGATCAGAAAACTCATCGAATGACTCCGAGTCTGATTCCTCGGAAACATCGTGAATCACGGCATCACTGCTGTCGTCGGAGGCTGAGGACGAATAATCCTCCTGGAGCTTCTCTTTTTCCTTGTCTTTCCTCAGGCGGGCCACGTTGGGGTTTTCAGCCTCATCGCCCCCCGGCGCCAAGCCAGTTAGCATTTCGGCGTCATCAACCTCAGCTCCAACACCAGCCTCCGCCAGCGGATTAAACATACCCGTCGGGTCCACCCCATTCACCGGATTGTTGCCGACGTAGACATACGGGCTCGGATACTGATGGGCCGGGTCAGGCGTTAGAAAGCGGCCGAGGGCTGGGTCGTACCAGCGGGCGCGGTTGTTGTAGAGGCCGGTTTCGGCGTCATATTCGGTGCCGGCGAAGCGGTAAGCTATATCGGCGGCGAGGCCGTCGCTGTCCTGGCTGTTGCCGGGCATCAGGTCGCCAAACGGGGTATAGTTGAAGTACGCTGTGACCTTGCCGGTGGCGTCCGTCAGTGCGCGGGTTGAGCCGAGGTGGTCGCGCGAGACGAAGTAGCGCTGGCCTTTGATCTCGACGGCATGCAGACCACCCGGGCCGCGGAGGTAGGTTTGTGGTTCGGGACCCGTGGCATCTCCGGCCAGTTCCGTCAGCGCGGTTGCACCTTGGCCGCGGTAGTAGATGCGGCTGGTGTCCGCGCCGCCATTGCGACTGACCTTCGCCACGCGCCGATTGTGGACGTCGTAGTGGTAGTCAACTTCCAGATCATCTGAACCGGACACATGGCGTGGCAGGTTGTTCAACGGATCGTAGTCGAGGGACGACACGTCCGGTGCACCCTCGCGGGATGCGCTATTCAGACGGCCTTTGGCATCATACGCATAATGCGCATTGGTCCCGTCGCTCGTGACGGTTGCAACCTGGTTGGTTTTCGGCGCGAGGGTATACATGTGCGTCTGCCCGTCGCCGCGGCGTTGGGTTTTGATGTTACCGTTGGGGTCGTAGGTCACCGCTTCCAGAGAACTGCCTGCGAGCTTTGCCTGATCATTGTGCGCCGCCATCAGACGATCGTGGGGATCGTAGCTGTACGCATAGGTGTGTGACACGCCGTCGGTGTAGTGCAGGTCGTACGTCGCCTGGGTGATGTTACCGTCGCCGTAGCCTTGGTCGCCTGGGAGTTTGTAGCTGAGCGTTTCTGTCATCGCCGGGTCGGCGATCTGCGTGAGTTCGCCGAGCGGGTCGTAGCGATACTTCCGCGGCAGGCCGTCCGGGCCGAGCGCGGTTTCGGCGAGCGAACCGTCCGCGTTGTACTGGTACTGCGCCAACGGCGTCGCCGGCTTGCCATCGGCCCCGACATCTGTTGCGATCCGCTGACCGAGTAGGTTGTAGCGGTGCGTGACGGTGGTGGTCTGCGCATCACTGTCTGCGTATGCGTGTTGGCTGTCTTGCATGTGGATGGTCTCGCCGCGTCTTTCGATTGCCGGGGGTTCAGACGGCCTAAGCCTTGGCCGTCTGTGGCGTCGGATAGATGACCTTCGTGATGTCACCGGCGGTGTTGTATTCGTACCGGGTGAGATGCGGCGGTTGCTGCGTGGCGTGTATCGCCTCCAGGACACTCGTGACCTGGCCGTCCGCATCGTACGTGTAACTGGTGGCCACCAGCGTCTGGTCAGCAAGCGCCGGTGTGCCGGACAGATACACGCGCTGAAGCGCGGCGCGCGCAAGCGCTGTACGGTAGATCCGGACATCCGCAATGCTGCCGTCGAACGTCAGGCCGGCGTAGCCCTCAAGCGGACCACCGATGTTGGCCACGCCCGGTTGCAGGTTGGGTGACATGCCCGCCTTCTCGCCGACGGGCTGCCCGTTCACGAACAGCGCAACGGTCTTGTCCGTGCAGGTCACCGCAACGTGCGTCCAGACGTTTGCCGGAAGCGCCAGCGAAGACGTCGGACCGGCCGACGAGCTCAAATCGAAGGCCAATTGGTTCTGGTCGTTGATAAAGAACCAGTAGCCTTGATCCGCCTCAGGGGCACCCAGAGACAGGATCTGCTGGCGCTTGTTGAGCTGCGCCGGCTGGACCCACGCGGCCAGTGTGAAGTCGGCGCCTTGCAGTTTGGCAATGATCTTGTCCGCGTCCAGCGCGATCACGCTGCCCGTCTCACCGGGGAACTGCGGCGCGTAGCCGTCACCGCCGGGACGGTGCGTCTGCCAGGTGACACCACCATCCAGCCGACCGTAAACCGGCGTGCCGCCAGCGCTGCTCACAACCTGCTTCGCCTTGGGACCCTCAGAGAGCGACCAGTTGCCGACAAGGCTGTCGGCCCCGTCGCGCAACGACGTCAAGTTGCGGGCGACGCCGAGAACCAGGCGGCCGCGCGCATAGTTTTCCGGCTGCTCCGCCAGGAGGTGTTGCCTGGTGCGCACCAAGCCGTGGAGCCATGCGCTGTTGGCAACATCCGTTTCTGAGACTTCGGTGTCGTAGACGTATTGCTTTTTCGGAAGCGCGATGCCTTGCAGATAAAGGGCCTTGGCTTCGAGCGCACTCAACGCGCGGCTGTAGATGCGCTGGTCCGACAGGCTTCCATTGAAGTTGGCCGCCGGCCCAACGGAATCGGCACCCAAAGCCCAAGTACGCGCGCCGGCGGGAGGGCCAGCAGAATCGTTCTGACTGCCGACCGCAGTGCCGTTCTTGTACAGCAGCCATTTGGCGCCATCATACACACCCGTAAGCAGCACCCACTGTGCGATGTCGGCAGCGTCGACAGGTGCCGTCACGCCATGGAACGCATTCGCCGCCGCGTCGTGCCAACCGAACCGATAGGTCTTCCAGTCGTCGATCCTCAGGAAGAACTGGTTGGCCTTCGGAGCAGCGCCATAGACGGCGCCGAGAATGATCGCAACCGACGGAGACGGCGCTTGCACCTTGACCCAAACCGAAACTGTGCATGGGCCTGACAGCGTGTTGAGCGTGCCCGGGTCCTTGAACGTGACGCGATTTGCGTTTGCGTTAAAGAACGACAAGCTGCGGTTCAGGCCATTCGGCGAATCCCAGGCCCAAGTGGGTGTCCCCTCAAGCTGGCCGGAGGTTCCGTTACCGGAACGGTCGACGATGGTTTGCCCATCAGTCTGATTGAAGTCCCAGTGCGCAATCAGGCCGTCGTTCAACTGGGTCGGCGCAAGAAACGCAATGCTCTCCAGCTCCGACTGGTTCCACGTCTGCCCTTCAAGCACGCCGGCCTCAAGGGCCCGGCCGAGACGGTCATAGTTTCGGTAGATCATGTAGTTTCGCTCTGCCCCGACGGCATCCTGACGGAACCGGAGGCGGCCGAGCTTGTCGTAGACGAAGCGTGACTCACCGGCATCCGGGCTCTTACGCCTCGTCAGCAGCTGGCGCTTGTCGAACTCGGTCTCGACCTCAAAGGCCGTGGCGTCGGGATCGTCCAAGTAGTAGTTGGGCAGCTGCGACGTGACAAATCTCGAACCGTCCGGGTCGTAAGAGAAACTCGAACCGCTGACAATCGCGTCTCCCTTTGCATCGAACGGATCGTCGCCGGAACCTGACCCGGAAACGACATGACGTCCCATTTTGTCAGTGACGCTCACCGACGTCAGCTTCTCTGAATTGCTGAGCGGGGTCTGTTCGGTCGTCACCGTGAAGTCGTCGAAGTTGTCGTTGATTCCCTGCTTCGCCATGAGCTTTTGCGCATCCGGCGTCAGACCGTATTCGTACTTATCCGCGTGGCTCGCCTGATAGATGAAGTCCTTGGCGGAGTTGGTGGATTCGACAACGCGGGAAACCGGGTTCGCCTCGTAGTACTGCCCGGAATACGGGTAGTCCCGGTCGGCCTCATACTCGGGTGCCGGGTCGGACCACGTCCACCAGTCTCGTACGAGACCCGACATCTTTCCGCGATTCGGATCGTTCGGATCTGTACTCCACAGTTCCATTCCAGGGCCCGTGCCCTCAGGATCGCGCGCCTGAACGAAGTTGTCTTCAAACGAGAGGGCGCTAGCGTTGCGGACCGACTGCGAGCCATTATCCTTGGACTTGCGAACTGAAACGGTCTGGAACGCGGACCGGCCAAGCGGATCATAGAGCTGCTCAGAGACGATGATGCTGTTTCCGCTTTCCACAGCCTGGTGTTGCCGCGCACGGCCGGCGCCGTCGGCGTAGACCATGGTCGCGCTTGGGCTGGTGAAGACGAAGACCTTGCTGACTTCGACGTCGGCGGTACCGCTCTGGCTAGTGAAAGTCAGCCTGTCGTGCTGCATCGGGTTATCGATAGTCACGGCAAACATTTGCCGACCATCCGCGTAGACGTAGAGCGTCGCCTGCGTGAGATCTTCCGAGAAGGCGCGCATCAACAGCACGTCCTTCGGAGTGGGAATCTCCGCCGATACTTGTCCGTCCAATTCGAGCTTGCACGTATTGCCGGTCGTGACGAACGACAGCACGTAGTTTTTGGCGGCGCTGCTCGCAAACATGATCGCGAATGCCTTTGACGGCGTAAGGAACTTGATCTGAAAACGCAGGCCCACCGACGCCGTCGGATCAATTGGGAAGTAAGCGCCGGAGCTCATGCCGAACACCAGTTTCCCATCTTTGACTGTTGTTGCGCCCTGCGGCGTCCAACCGTCCGGATCACCGGCACGGAAGCGGCAGTAGCGGCCGCCGTCAAGCGCCTGAATTGCGAGACTGGTGTTCGGCTCTGTGGCGTCAAAAGCGTCGACTCCGCCGTCCCGCGAGAAGAAGTGCGTGCCGACCGCCTCGACCTGGCCTTGGCTGTCGGTGCTACCGAGTGGGCGTTGCAGATCGTCGAAGTCAGTTCTGGACACCCGTCCGTTGCGATCCAACTGTGCCACGGGCACGTGATCGGCCGTGGCGTAGACCGTCCCGCTGAAGCTGCCCTTGACCGGGGACAACCTGAGGCAATCCACCAGCACGCTCTTGTCGGTTTGGCTGGACAGTTCGAGCGTGAGAAGGCAGCCCACGTAAGCCGACTTGTCGAGGGCGACTGTCGCTTCCTGGTAGGCCCATTGCCCGGAAGTTGCGGCGACCTCCAATCCTGCGCGCAACACAACCGTGCCGGCGTGATCCTTCAATACGAGATCAATCGCGGCGTTATCCGTGCCAGCAAAGTCTGCTGCGGTCTTGACGTAGGCACCCAGCACCATGTCACCCGGCAAGTGGTGCACGAGTGCTGAGCCTGGCGCGAGAGACAAATGCGTGCCATTGCCCAACGCCACGCACCGGCTGCCGGCGAACGAGTCGCTCGTGACGAGATGCTGCGTGAGTTCAGAGCCCCATCGGCTGAGATCTTCGTACGGCTCGAACGCCGCGAAGTAGGCCTCAGTTCGCTCGAGCGAAGCGTTCGTGAAGCGGGCAACCGAAAGCTGATACTTGTTGTCATAGAGCGTGGACCGAACGACATTCTCGGCGGTCATTGTCTCAACCGGAATGCCTTCAAAGGCGCGCGTCACCTGGCCGGTTTTCAGCCACGCGTCGCTTGGCTCCTCCGCAGCGGTCCATGCTTCAAAAGCGGGTGGCTTCGGGGTTTCACCGATCCAGAGGTAGGACGTCTCCGGGCGCAGTTCGGCCATGTTCCACGTATTGACCGACGTCGCCTCGACTTGGCCCAAGGTGTCGGTCTTAGAGTTGGCCTGCCCGTCCAGTCGGACATTGAGCCGGACGGTGCGTTGCTGCACACGCGGCGTCAGGATGTTACGGTCCCTGAGCGCTTGGTAGGCCGGAATCTGCCAGCCGTACGTGTAATAGGTGTGCAGCCGCTCACGCGTCGGGCTGATGGCGTTGGGATCACCCGTCGCCGACTTGTCGTCGATGTAGTAAGTCTCCGCCTCAGTTACCAACCCGCTGGTGGCCTTGTCAAAGATCCGTCTACTTGTCTTAGTGACACCGTCGAGTTCATGATCCGTCCGCAGTTTCCGCCGCCAAAACAGCTTCCGGCTCGGGTCGGCGATCGAATCACGCTCGTAGACCGTCCAATAGCTCGTCTGCTTCGCGACAGGGAGATCGATCGGCGTCGCAACCTTCATGCTCTGCTGGAGGTAACTCAGTCCGATCACTGAGAGGGGGTACGTCACCGCATTACAGTCAGCGCCTTCGGCAGGCATCTCTTGCAGATCCGTGCGGCCATTGTACGTCAACGTCGCAACGTAGCCATGCTTGTCCGCAGCGGTTTTAAAGTCCGGTGCGCCGCCAGCGCGATTCACCTGATTGTACAGGCCGGTGACGCTCGCGGCCACAAACACCATATGGGCCGGGCTGTAGTCGAAATGCGTGTAGCTTCGCTGATAGCCGTCATCGACGGTGACCTTGCTCACGACATGCTCGACAATCTGCTGCTCGCTGTCTAGGGCGACGGCGTCGAGGACTTTGTTGAGGTAAACGGTCTTTGCATTGATGAAGCTGTGCTCATCGTCGCTTAGTGCGCCGTCACGCTTCGTGCCGTCTCCTGGCACAGCATGCGTGCTAAACCCTATTGCGGTACCGGGTACAGCCAGCAAGCGCCGACCAACTTCATTGTCCCCTTTCGAAAGCTGCTCATTCAGGACCAGGGCCTCAACAACCCTGCCGTTTCGGAACCGCTGTACATAACTGTCGCCGGCATGAGAACCGTGAAGCAGCTCGCTATTCGAGAACGCAAGCACGCTGTACGCATTCTTGATCTCACTCTGATTCTCTAATTCTACCGCATTGCCGTAATGATCAATATGATAGAATGCAATATTGCCATCGTTCTCTTTTGCGACACTTACATAGCGCATACCCCCATTGTACATCTGGCCAAATTTTAAGCTGTCCAGAATCCAGAATGGAGCGCCGAACTTGCTGACGACGAGCTCCGCCGTATTCCCAACCATCGCACCTAAGCCGAAGACAGCGCCACCTACTCCCTCAGAAAGCATTCCTACGCCGAGAACGGAAAGTGTGAATTCGGCAGCGGCCTCGGAAATGCGGACAAGCTTAGTGGTGTCCAACTTTTCAGGGATTTTAACGGCATCTTGCTGAACCCATTTATTGACGGGGCTGTACGTCACAAGATCGCGTTTCTCCTTAAAAACGTGATCATGGATAGAAATCACCTCGTCCAAACCAAGCGGTGCGCCCATTTCTAGATTCTGATTTTGCAGCTCACCCTTTGTCCACTGCGAACCGTCATAGCGGTACACGTCTCGATATGAGGTGTTCTTGTCTGTGCGCGGGACAAGTATGACGTCCTCCCGGACACTAATCAGAGTGTCCGCGGAAAGTATCGCTATCTCACTTTCAGGTGTCGTAAAGTAACGGAATGGTTCCGTTGGTTCGCCGGCCGCGCCATCTTCGAACCAATCGACGATGGTGCACTTCGTGTAGTGGAGGTCACCGTCTCCGGTACCCTGGCCGAGCATTTTCCATACCGCAAATGCTGCGATGCCGACGCATCCCCGCCCAGGCTCAACCTGCAGCGTGTCAAGCCCTGTGAACACCCAGATTTGATCACCTACGTCCTTAATGTAGCCTTTTTTATAGAACGTGAAACCATCTAGGACCTTTCGCTTTTCCGCCCACACGCCGTCGGGCCCGACATGATATCTCCGTAGCACAGGATTTGTTTCGTTGTCGTTGCGCGCACTAACGACGAACAGATACCCGTCGTATGCCGTCATCCCAAATACAGGCTTATACAGCCCATTATCACGGTGCTCGGTGTGATCGATGGCTATGGGTTCAGGGTCTTGCACCCAAGTCGTGCCGTTAAATCGATAGCGGTAGAGATCTCCAACAGTCTTCACATTCTCCAATATCGGCTTGCCTTTGGAGACAACAAGAATCCCGAAGCTCTTGTTGTTGCCTTTGAGAATATAGGTCGTCTCATGATCGATAACGGCCGGCTGTTTTATGGTCGTACTGCTTAGCCAGTCATATGGATTCTTGGGATTTTTATAATAGATTAGATTCAGCTCTTTACTATGGTCATGTTCATCAGCTGAGACGATTGCAAAGTAGTCTCGCTGGACCAGGAATTGGATCGCGTCCGACTGCTTAACGTCTGTGATTTCCTGAGTGAACGTGTTCTCCCAAGTCCCGCGCCATTGGTAGACCCAGAAGCGCAGCAACTTTTTGTCGTTCACTGCGGTGAGAATGGTGTAGTCACTGCCGAAATAGACTTGCGGGTGTTTCCACTGATCACCACTCAAGTTGGTCAGGTCGAGTTTCTCATTCCAGTCGAGGTCATCCAGCACCTTGGCGGAATAAGTGTACGTCGTCCGGCTGCCGGTTGCCGGCACGAATTCTCTCACCGCACCAAAGAGGCCCTCAGTCTCTTCGCAATACACGTCCGCTTTGGTGCGAGTCACATTAAACGCACCATAACCGGTGTCCTGTCCAAAGTAGCGCAACTGCGTTTTGGGCTGATAGGGACGGCCTTCCGGGTTGATGCGACTGACGCCAACAAGCAGACGCTTGTCCATCTTGTAGTAGTCGCTTGCCGGATCGTTATTGAACGAACCTTCTTCGTTGAGGCGAACGCTGTTGTCGAGAACGACACTCGAAACGTGCGTTCCGTACTGGTTGTGTTCGTCAATCTGGGTAAGATAGTGCGTATAGAACCGCCGCTGCAGCCACGTGAAGTCCTGATCCACCTTGCTGTTGTGGGCCGTGACCGGCTCCGGCGTTTCAGATGCCAATAGAGGTTCGTATTTCAGCGTGACGGCGTAGCCGCGATCCGTCGTGATCCCGATCAAACGCTGGCTTTGCGTATAGTTCAGGCCAACATCATCAGAGTCCGGCGCACCACCGACCGCGAGTTCCACCTGGTCGTAGGCAAATGTCATCTTCTCGTCGTGGATGTTGACGATCTGCGCCAGGCTCCACGCGATTGGCGTTTGCGACTGGCCCTGCGTTTGGACGCTAGTGCCCGACCAATTGCCCCACGTGACACCCCACTGCACCGTCTTGTTTGCGGCAACATTGTTGCGCCCGTCCGGCCGGGTTACGGCGCCGCCATAGACATAGCGCATGCCGTTTTCCCGGATGATCAGCCACTGATCCGTCGTGATCTGACCGCTCTTATCCCTCTCCTGCCTGTAGTAAATCTTCCAGAAGCGATAGCCCTGGCATTCGTACTGCTGCCCCTCAGCACTCTCGACGCCGGTCGGCAACAGGCGATTGCTGGCCCCGCCTGAGACCAGAAAAATCATGTCATCGTCGGGATACCCCGTGCCGCCTGGATGCCGCACGATCTGGTCTTCGAGCAAGTCCCATCCAAGACCAATCGGTCCCGTCTGAATGTCTTCGTTCCAGGTCGTGACCGCCTGCCTGATATTGCTGTTGTGAACGGCGACCAGGCTTAACTTGCGGCCTCGGATACCGGGCGCTGAAATCAAAGGTAGGCGAAGACTGCTGTTCTTGTGCGTATTCATCAGGTGGGTTGCTCGCTGACAGGACAAGTCTAAGGATGGATTTATCTGCTATCTGCTTAGGCTACCAATGATGTCAAGATGATCAACCAAGATTTTACAGTCGATTTTTGTTGGAATTGTTTACACAGAAACAAGGCAAACCAACTTTGGGTTGATTTTAACGGCTCAATAATAATCAATTAGATTATCACCATTGCGTGCAGCATCACATTGTCTGCAACTCAGCATTCGATAAGAATATCAACCTATCAGAACTTTGGTCAAAACTGAAAATGCCACGAATTTGATTTTGAATCCCAACAAAGCGACAGCTCGCCAGACTCTGAAGATTTTAAATTCAACAGCCCTTTCACTTTATTGATTTTTCTGATATAAATTACATTCTTGCGAGTGCAAAACTGAGCTTTGGAGGAGTCTCAATTGCGCGCGAGGTCATCAGGACACGTAACGGCACATTGCTTTTGCAAAAAATAGCGATCTGAAATACACCTATGCTCCCGCCAGCGGTGGTGATTAAAGCTCGATCGAATATGCTTCTCCAGGAAGCGGGGCTAAACGACGTCTTGATATCGCGACACGCGGCTGACTTTCTCGCGAGGGTTGAGCTTGACTCGCAAACTGCGCCTGATTGTAAAACACACCAACCGGTGGCCCGGAACACGAAGCAAACAAACGTTCATGGATCGTGCTTGTTGGCCCGTCTCCCCTCGCACAACCAATCGTCGCATCTGAGCTGTGCTGGTCAGGCGCGGCGCCTCGCGACAGCTTCGTGCAGTATCAAGCGCTTTATCGGGTTGGTGGCTTCGGTGCAGATGCCGCAATCGCAACGAGAGCAGAAACGGCGACAAGTCCCGCGAAGGTCCACAGCGAAAGGGCGTAATTGCCGGTCAGGTCTCGGAGGACGCCGGACAGAAGCGGTCCGGTTGCCTGCGCGACCACTTGCACCGTGAGCGCGACGCCGCGAATTGCGCCGTAACTGCGCCGACCAAAATAGTCGGCCCAGGCAATCGGCAGGACGGTCAGGATGCCGCCAATCCCTAAGCCGAAAAATACCGCAGAGATAAAGGCCAGGGTGGGCGACGTGATTGCCGTCATCAAAAGCACCCCGACAGCCATGCTCATTGAACTGAACGCCAGACTCACACGCACGGAAATGCGGCGCACGATCAGACCGAACCCGAACCCTGAAATGGCGGATGCCAACGAGAACGCGCTGACGACAAGTGCGGCTGTCGTCGGTGTGATACCGCTTTCGATGAGATGCGGCGCCTGGTGCAGCGATATTCCTGCTTGGACCGGGAACACCAGTAATGTGTAGAGCGAGAGCAGCCAAAACGCAGGCGTTCGCAACGCCTGATGCCGCGTGAATCTCGGTTCCTGTTGCGTTAGTTCCGGCCGCGGACTGCCGTCATCATCCAAAGGCGCCTGATCGCCATCGGGGGCTAAGCCCATGTCCTCAGGGCGCCGCACCACCAGAAACCACGTCGGCAGAAAGCCAACAATCAGCACAGTCGCACCAATCACGAGCCAGCCTGTTCGCCAGCCGTCGTAGAGAATCGCCGCTTGCGCCAATAGCGGCATGGCGATCAGGCCGACCATCTGGGCCAGATTGGCAATCGACGTGGCGAGACCACGCTTGCGGACGAACCAGCTATTCACGGCGCCATAGATGCCGAGATCGAACGGGCCGGCAAAGTTCATGCGACCAATGCAGAAGAGCGCAATGAAAACCGCCAGCGCGGGCGTCAGCGACAAGGCCATCATCGCCAAGCCCGTCGTCAAGACCGCAAGGCTTAACGTGACCCTTGAGCCGTGGCGATCAAGCATGGGCCCGAGGGCAGGCGATGAAACAGCCGCCAATATGCCGCCAAGAGACACAGCAGACGAAATTGCAGTTCGCGACCAGCCGAACTCGTCGCTCATGGGCGAAACGAAAATCGACAGTGTTGCGACTGCGGGGCCCTGCCGCGCGAAGCCGGCGCAACAGACGCACGCCAGGACAATCCATCCGTAGAAAAATGGCAGGCGTGCCTGCAGTGCGGCCGGCAGTCCGTTCTGGCCCATCACAAAAGCAATCTTGGCATTGGGAAGCGGAATGCGCTTCGGCTATGTGCGGGAGATAATGTCATCGAGTACCGGGTAGAGGAACGCTTTGAAACTCTCCGGGTCTTCGCTCATCGGGAAGTGACCGAGCCCCGGCATGATGTTGAGTTTCGCGCCCTTGATTGCTGCGGCGGTCGCCTCGCTTGCGGCTGGCGTGCAGGAATAGTCGTACTCCCCGGTCAGCATGTAAACCGGGCAGCGATTGGTGTCGATTTCGGACAGTGCATCCGATACGTCGCCATCAATCGAGTAGAAGTGCAAGTCTCCTAGAAATACACCGGGCCCGCTTTGCATGTAATGCCAGAGTGTTTCCCAGCGATGGGCGAGCGGCGCTTGTGGTCCCACAAGTCCGTAGCAGTACGCCGCGCACATTTCTCCGCCGTGGATTGTCGGACGATGAAGCCACGACAAATCGAAGTAGCGCTGGACATAGGCCGACGACTGCAAACCGATTACGCATCGCCAATAGTCTGGATGTCGTCGCGCAAGCTCAAGGACAACGCGGCCGCCAATGGAGCAGCCTGTGACGACCGGATCTTTCAAGTCTAATGCCTCTGCTACCGTCATCACGAGCGACACGTAGTTCTCAGTCGTGAGTTTGTAGTCTTCATCCTGCCAGCCTTCGGGCGGCGACGACTTGCCGTGCCACGGCATATCGAAGACGATGACGCGAAACCGCTTCGTAATCTCCGGGTCATTGAGCAACGCACGATACTGCCGGCCGTCAGCACCCGCCGTGTGCAAACAGAGGAGCGGAATGCCGTGTCCGCTTTCTTCCCAATAAAGGCGATGCGGACGCCCGTGAATGTCCAGCCGCATGTAGCGACCGACGATCGGCTCGATCTCCACCTTCGTCATGACCGGACTCCCGCCTGACGAGGCTTTTCCAGCATCAGCTTCAAGGTGAGGAAGTGCGCCATGGCCAGTTCAACATTGCCTTCCATGTGCATCTTGCCCTCTCGCACGAGTGCAATGATGTCGTGGTGACGCGGCTTTGGCACGGGCTTCCAGAATTCGTCCCACGCGTCAGCCGTCCCGTAAATTGCAAAGTCATAGGACCGAACGAACGCATTGGCCGTAGCGACTGATTCAATGCGCCCCTGACGGATCGCGACGAGATATACGTCGTCTCCAATGCCAAGCAACATGTCTGCGGTCATCCAACGGGCACGACGGACCAATGCTGCATCGGCGTTCACCAGGCGCTGCAGATTTTCAATCATGGTTGTGCGCTACCTTCCCGGATACGAGCCCCGATGTCCGCCGTGATGCGGGTCGTGTTTGTCATTTTGTGCCGCCCGCAAACACTATTGAGCACGACCGCGTTGGTGACGCCAATACATCGGTGTCGATTACATCCCGCCCAGCGATGAACCGTCCATCCCTCTCGTCGGCAACCCGATGAACTGCAAGATGGTTGGCGCAATGTCGACAAGTGATGATGCTGCGGTTCGCACCATTGCCCGCTGATTTGGGTGGTTGACGATGAGAAAGGGCTTGGTCTCGTAAGTTCCCCAGCCACCGTGTTGGCCATGACCAATGCCACTGAAGGTCGGACCTTCGAAGGCGGCCCAGCGTCCCGCCTGCAGGTCGTCATCGCGGGCGATGGATCCCATGTTGACCGCTGCGACCAAGTCTTGCGATTGCGACACACCCAAAATGTCCAAGGCCGATCCTCGGGCCACTTCCCCGGCCCAAGGCTGGCTGGCGATCGCGTCCAGCAACTGATCAAGCCGCACCGCGTCGAGACCGCTCGCGTAGACCAGAAATGCGGTGCCCTGCGTTGCAAATGCGATGCGTCCGGCATCAAGATCGTCGCCAAACCCGCTGGTACGCGCCCACCCCACCACGTCGACACCATCGCTGATATGCTCGTGGCCGTGGTCTGAGCCGACAATGAGCAAGATGTCCTCGCCATGCACTTCCCGCAGGTGTGAAATGCGCTGCACGACCTTGGCGACCAGCGCGTCGATCGCCGTCAAAGTCGAAACATGGGCCGCAGAGCCGATCGGATGTTCATGGAGCGCTGCGTCCGGATTGCCGAACCAAAGTACGCCAATCGTCGGTCCGCCGGCCTGCAGGACGTCGTCAAGGAACATGTCCGTCAGCTGGGTGTCGCCGGCAACGTCAAGTGTTACCGATAGCGGCTGGTGCACAGCGCCGCCGGGCCCTTGCGACCGCATGCGGTGGTACACTGTTCCATGTTGATCCGGATCGAGCGCAGCCGCGGCACCGGCTGAGACGTTCGAATAGGCGACAAAGGTGCGATCTGGCGCGATCCGTTCCGCAAGTGTCGGCACGTAAAGCGTCTTGCCGGTCATCCGTCGCATGTCGTCGAAGAAGTCCGGATGACCGACGTCATAGACGACCAACCGGCCGTCCTCGGTGAATGCAACGCGATTGCCGAACAAGCCGTGCCGCCGAGGCAGACAACCGGTTGCCATGCTGGCCGCCGAAGCCCGCGTTGCTGATGGGAATATCGCGCGATGATCGCTGCACCACAGGCTCGTGCGGCGGAGCTCCGACAACGTGGCCAATTCTGCACGCGCGATCCAGTCTCGCTCGAGACCGTCGCAGTTCACATAAATCGCGCGTCGGGTCATAACGGGCTCCTGTGGACTTGGAGTTCGTCTCGAAGAGCAACAATAAACGACTTGCAAAAGACTTGTGGCGACCGTTCCGGGCGGATGTAAAATAGTGTGCCACTGCTACTACACGTGCACCCACACACGTTTGGAGCCGAACCCCATGCAAGACGCTGCAACAGACAACAGCACGGCCGCAAACCACACGGTCACACAGAACCTGGCCGCATTTGTTGCCGACTTCCGGGCCCATCACGTCACACCGACCGCATTGACGTGGGCAACCCATAGCTTGCTCGATTGGTCGGCCGTCACGCTTGCCGCACATGCTGAGCCACTCGTTACAATGCTCCGTGACGAGTTTGCTGACGAACAGGCAGGACCCTGCACGCTGATCGGGCA
Organism: Pseudomonadota bacterium; assembly: GCA_039039985.1. Classification (GTDB taxonomy): domain Bacteria; phylum Pseudomonadota; class Alphaproteobacteria; order Rhizobiales; family Hyphomicrobiaceae; genus JBCBWG01. The sequence goes on from JBCCOV010000060.1 coordinate 16,237, forward strand.
GAACCGCACGGCGCGCCTGCATGACGCCACCCTGATCAACGGCGCTGCCGGGCATGCGCTCGACTACGACGACGTTGTGCGACCTCTTGGTGGCCACCCGAGCGTACCCGTCATGCCCGTCGTGCTCGCTCTCGGCGAACAGCGGGAGGCCTCAGGTGCCGCTGTATTGGCGGCCATTGTTGCCGGATTTGAAGTCGAATGCGCGCTTGGCGCCATGACCGGCGCCTCGCACTACGAACGCGGCTTTCACAACACCGGTACGATCGGCACGTTCGGGGCAACGGCGGCAGCGTGTCATCTGTTGGGGCTTGATGCCGACACGATAGCGCGCGCATTCGGTCTAGCTGCCTCCCAGGCCGCGGGCCTCAAGTGCAACTTCGGGACGATGACAAAACCGTTCCACGCAGGTGCCGCTGCGGCAAATGGGTTGCGGGCTGCACGCCTGGCCGCCCGCGGTTTCACGGCCAGTCCGCGCGCAATCGAGGCACCGCAAGGCTTTGCCGCCACACAAGTCCCGACATTCGCTCCATCAACCGTACGCTGCGATCCCCATGCCGCGTTCGCGGTGGAGCAAAACCTGTTCAAGTTTCATGCGGCTTGTTACGGCACCCACGCGGCGCTTGAAGCCATACGCACACTGCGCGAAATCCACACCGTTGGCTTAGACGACATTGCACATATGACGCTGCATCTCCCGACACGGGCCGCCGGCAACTGTGATCAGCGAGATCCGGAGACCGGACTTCAGATGAAGTTCTCGGTTCGACATCTCGCAGTGATGGGGCTCGATGGCGCCGACACGGCAGCGCTTGACGTCTACAGCGCCGAGAACGCGACGCACCCGCGCTACGTCGAAGCACGTCAACGCGTTGAGGCCGTCTTCAGCGATGAGGGGCGCGACCGCATGACGGCGACCGTTGTCCTGACCACACGGGACGGACAAACACTCACGGCGAATGGCGATGTGGGCCGCCCAGCCACCAATCTTGATCATCAGTGTCAGAAGCTGTCCGCGAAGTTTGAAGCTTTGGCCGCACCTGTGATCGGTGCCGCCAGAACCGAGCAGGCGAGATCTGCGATTGCCGGGCTTGCTGATGCTTCCGATATCTCAGACATGATGGCAGCACTCGCGTAAAGCGCTTTAGCCCGGCTCGTTCGATTAAGGAGATTTGGTGGATGGCAGTTCAACCTACGGCAGCAGCGCGCCTGCGCCGAATGCTTGCAGAGCCGGGGATGATTACGGCGCCGGGTGCCTATGACGGGATCACGGCAAAACTGATCGCGGCGGCCGGGTTCGATTGCGTCTACATGACCGGCTCGGGCACCGCTGCCACCTACGGCTATCCGGACTATGGTCTGGTGACGCTTACGGAAATGGCAGGGAACGCCGGACGCATTGCTGCTGCTGCGGACCTCCCGCTCATCGCAGACGCCGACACGGGCTACGGCAACGAGCTGAATGTGACGCGCACCGTTCACGAGTATGAGCGCCGCGGCGTTGCCGCGATCCATCTTGAGGATCAAGACTTCCCCAAGAAGTGCGGCCACCTGGACGACAAAGACGTCATCGATCGTGACGCATTCTGCGCCAAGATCGCAGCCGCTGTGAACGCACGACAGTCGGATGACTTCGTAATCATCGCGCGGACGGATGCCCGAGCCGTTCTGGGGTTTGACGAGGCTATCGCGCGCTCGAACGCGGCGCTAAAGGCTGGTGCCGACGTGATCTTCTTCGAAGCGATGCAGGACGAGGACGAGATGGCACGCGTTCCCAAACTTGTCGACGGGCCGTGCCTACTCAATCACGTCCACAAGGGCAAGACGCCACCTGTGACCCTCGCGCGCGCTGAAGAGATGGGCTTCAAGATTACGATCCTGCCTTCGCTTCTTCTGCGCCACGTGTTTGGTGCATGTGAGCAGTTGCTATCCGAAATCCGCCGCGACGCGCCCCTGCCGGCGCCGATGGGCAACTATTCGCCCAAGGAAGGTTTCGCGAAGTTCGGCTCCGCAGAATGGGATGCATTACGCACGCGCTTTCGTGATACCGTTTCGGAAAGGAACGCCGCGGAATAGCGCGCGGCACACGCTCAGACCTCAGCGTCGCGGCACCCAAGTCATAGGCCCCGAAACCACGGCGCCAAACCAGATCGAGTCGAGGAGACACCCAAATGCCAACCGCCATGGCCATTCGCGAACGCCTGAAGGCGCAAATCACGTCATCCAAGCTCGTCGTCGCGCCCGGCGTCTACGACGGACTTACGGGGCACCTCGCATCAAATGCCGGATTTGAGACCGCGTATATGACGGGGGCCGGCACGTCGATCCGAAAGGGTTATCCTGACTATGGATTGCTGACCATGACGGAGATGGTCGATAACGCATCCGATATCTCCGCGATTGACGGCCTCGCGGTCATTGCGGATGCCGACACCGGCTACGGCAATGAACTGAATGTTACACGCACAGTTCAGGCATATGAGCGAGCCGGCGTTGCCGCAATCCATATTGAAGACCAGGGCTTTCCGAAGCGCTGCGGCCACCTGGACGACAAAGAGATCATTCCGCTCGACGCCTATACCGCAAAGATCCGGGCGGCTGTGGCGGCGCGGCACGACCCGAACTTCCTGATCATTGCACGCACGGATGCCCGCGCCGTCATCGGGCTCGAGGACGCAATTGAGCGTGCAAACGCAGCACTGGACGCCGGCGCCGACATCGCGTTTGTCGAGGCACCGCAAACCCCCGACGAAGTGCGCGCCGTTCCAAAGTCCGTCAACGGGCCATGCCTGTTCAACCTCGTCTACGGCGGCAAAACCCCGGCGTTTGAGCTGTCTGAGATTGAGGACATGGGATTTGCGTTGGCCATTCTGCCGGACGTTCTTCTGCGCAGCATCATGATGACCTGCGAAGGCATTCTCGGCCCGCTTAAGGCCTCAGGCACGCTGCCAGACCAGGCGTCCGGCATTGTCGTCCGCGACATGTTTGAGCGCGTTGGCGCGTCGGACTGGGATCGACTGCGGACGCAGTTCGAGTCTTCGAAAGCAGAAGCTGCGGAATAGCATTGTCCATAAGAGTTCTCCCGAGCGAGCGGGCGCGACCGATCTGCGTCCACCGCACGGGTGATCGACAAAGGATTATCTCGACATGAGTAAGAAGCGTAGAACCGCGCTCGTGACTGGCGCCGGACAGAACATTGGACGCGCTGTCGCGGTTGGCCTAGCCGCTGACAGCTTTGATGTCATCATCAACGGGCGCAAGAACCAAGCCATCTGCGATGAGACGGCTGAAATGTGTATTGCGGCAGGTGCATGCGCAGAAATTGCCATGGGAGATGTTGGCACGCGGGACGGTGCCGTCGCTGTTGCCGACGCTGCGATCAGTGCGTTCGGTCAGGTCGACGTGCTGGTGCACAACGCGGCCATCCGCCCTGAGACTCCCTTCCTCGATATCGACGATGCGGAGTGGGATGAAGTACTCGGCGTGAACTTTCTTGCGTCGTACTGGCTGACGCGACGGTGTTTGCCGGGCATGGTCGCGGCAGGTTGGGGGCGACTGATCAACTTCGCCGGTATGAATGCGATCAACGGCTACAATGGACGCGCGCACGTCTCAGCTTCGAAGCACGCCGCATGGGGTTTGACGAAAGCGCTTGCGAAGGAATTTGGGCCGAAGGGGATCACGGCGAACGTTATCTCACCTGGTCCCACACGGTCTGAGCACGAAGATCCGGCGATGACGGCCCACGTCAAGAGCCAGGTCTCACGCATACCGACGGGCCGGCTTGGCGAGCCGGACGAAATCGCAGCGCTCGTGTCGTTGCTGAGTTCCGACCGCGGCGGCTTTATCAACGGCCAGTTGTTGCAAGTTAACGGCGGGACGCAGACCTGACGGGCCAAGTGCCTTCGCGTGTTTCAATTTTCTCCACATCTTTCAAGTGTCGTCAGAACGATCTCATATGCAGCGCAAGCCCAATTGAAATCGGGTGTTTCCAGGTTCGGAGTGGGCTTGCAGGACAAGCAGACCCTGCCGCGGATACACGTGCATTGGCCCCAGCTGCACCACTTCCGATAGCAGCAATCCTGCAACACACCACATGATATCATCCGCAAGCTGATATTTAAAGTTGATCTATCTTTGGACGTATAGTCCTTATGCAGACAATCAAGAGTTGAGCTTGATCTGCAGAGAAAGAGGAGATGCGTGCAGTGATCAAACGTCTGAGCAAGGCTGCGGCTGCCAGTGTTCTGTCAGTCATTGTTGCCACGGGTGCCATGGCCGACGAGGGACTGAACCACAGCCCAATGGTCTGGTCCGGACTCTACGTGGGTGTGCATGGCGGCTACGGCTGGGGTGACATTAAGGGTGAGGCCGATAGTGACGACATCGAATATGATGGCGCAGTCGTTGGAGGCCATATCGGTTACAACTTTCAGCAAGGCAACTACTTGCTTGGCGTCGAGGCGGACATCAGCTGGTCCGACGCCAGCGGCGACTTGGGCGACGTTTTCCCTGATGACCCCAATGGCAGCGCAGAATTCAAAACCGACTTCCTCGCCTCCATTCGCGGCAGAGCGGGTTATGTGTTCGGCGCCATGGCTGTCTACGGCACAGCTGGTGTTGCCTTTGCCAACCTGGATTATGAGGTGGCATTCAACGACAATGGAAGCCATGTCACCGGCGATTTGGACGTTGGCACGGCCGTTGGCTATGTCGTTGGCGGCGGCGTCGAAGCCAGGTTTTCACCGCAGCTGATCGCCCGGATCGAAGGCCTCTATTACGATTTCTCCGATCAAGATCTCAAAGGGGCGAGTTACGTGGATGGAAACAAGGTCGAAGACATCGATACTAAGGTCGATTTTGACGTCTTTGTCTTGCGCGCCGGTGTCTCACTCGCGCTGAACTGAGTTTTTGAGCTGGGTCCCTTTTCCCCCGGACACAGCATAGTTCACCCGGCCATGCGAACCACGCTATCATGGCCGGGTGATCTTTGTCTGGGACTGGACCACCAATCAGCCGGCCCGCAAGCCGGCGCCTTTTCCAGTTTCCACGCTACTGGTTCGAACGCAGTTTCGGATCCAATGCATCGCGAACGGCGTCGCCGAACATGTTGAAGCCGAACACAGCAAGCGTAATCGCGACGCCCGGCCAAATTGCCGTCCACGGTGATGTCTCAGCGTGCTCCTGCGCGGACCGGAGCATCAGGCCCCAGGCCGGCGTCGGCTCTTGAACGCCAAGGCCAAGGAACGACAGGGATGCCTCCAACAGAATCGCCTGGCCGACAAACGCCGTGATCATGATGAGGAACGGCGCCATGACGTTCGGAACCATGTGCCGCATAATGATGCGTGAATTCGAATAGCCGTTGGCCCGTGCCGCATCGATGTAGGGGATCTCGCGAATTGCGAGCGCGCTTGAGCGCACGACGCGCGCGCATCTCGGAATGAACGGAATCGTAATTGCAATAACGACGAAGATCACCTGCACTTCCGGTGGAGCGGTTGGGAACAAGCTGCGCGAGGCGACCACAACCGTCAACGCGATGATGATCAGCGGAAACGCCATGAACACATCGAGGATGCGTTGCAGGATGAGGTCGATCCGACCACCAAAGAAGGCGCTGGCGACGCCCAGGACGAGCCCAATGATTGCGCCGACGAAGCTGGAAACCAAGCCGACGAACAGTGCCGTCTGCGCGCCATAGATGATCCGGCTGAGAACATCGCGACCAAACTCGTCGGTACCGAGCCAATACGTTGCATTCGGCGCTGTCAGCATGAACTCGAGCGAGTTCTCTTCCGGATCGAATGGTGCGACAAGCGGTGCGAGCGCTGCGGCAATCACCATTGCGATGACCACCAGCGCGCCGAACGTGCCAAGCGGCTGCTTGCGCGCCATACTCATAACTTCAGAGAAAAACCCCGGCCGGTCGCGGAGTTCCTCCAATTGAGACGCGTCTTGTGCGATCTTGGTCGCCTGCACGCGGACCTCGGACGTGGTCGGCATCGCCTGCCCCCTCAACTGTAACGAATGCGCGGGTCAAGCCACGCGTACATGATGTCGACAACGAAGTTCGTGAAGACAAAGATGAGCACGATGATCATCACGATCGCCTGGGTCATCGCATAGTCGTTCAAGGTCACGCTATCGACCAGAAGCCGACCAAGACCGTTCAAGTTGAAGACCTGCTCGGTGACGACAAGTCCGCCCATCAGGAACGCGAACTCAATGCCGATTACGGTGACGACCGGGAGCAGAGCGTTCTTGAGAGCATGGCGATTAATCACGAGCTTCTCGCGCAAGCCCTTCGCTCGGGCAGTTCTCACGTAGTCTTCACGCAAGACTTCCAGCAACGCTGAGCGCGTCATGCGGGTGGCCACGGCCGAATATCTGTAGCCCGTCGCCACAGCCGGCCAGATCAGCATCGACAGATTGTGCCATGGGTCGACCCACAGCGGTCTGTAATCAATGGGCGGCATCCACGGCGTCCCGAACCAGGACTGCGTTGTAATCAGCAGGCCGAGAATGATGATCATTCCAAGCCAGAACGACGGAATGGCGATGCCGGCAATCGAGAACGCACGGACGACATAGTCGATCCAGGTGTTTTGGTAGACTGCGCTGAGCGTGCCAAGCGGGATAGCGATCAGGATCGAGACCAGCGTCGCCATGATCGCAACTTGCAGCGACAGCTGAAAACGCAATCCGATTTCGGCGGAGATATCTCGGCCGGTCCACATCGACTTGCCGAAGTCCAGAGTAACCAGGCCGTAAACAAACCGGCCGAACTGGACGATAAGTGGGTCGTTCAAGCCAAGCTGCTCGCGGCAAAGCGCGATTTGGGCTGGATCATAGTAAGCCCCCTCACCGCCGAGCTTCAGCTCGCACACGTCGCCAGGAAGCAGGCGCAGGAGGAAGAACACCAAAAACGCGGCGCCGATGACCGTCGGGATCATCAAGATCAAGCGTTTGAGCACGTACTGCCACATACGAGGACCGAGCCCTTATGTACATCGCGGAAATGATCAACACGATCGCACAAAACAAGGCGCAACGTGTTGAATGGAACTTCTGAAATCGCTCAGGGGCGGCGCGCAAGGCGCGC
>JBCCOV010000061.1:0-23253 GCA_039039985.1 Pseudomonadota bacterium
CCGCATGCTGCTGCCGGGCCGTTCTCGTCTGTCGCCCCGGCTGGTCAAGCCATGCCGGCGTCGACGCACCTTCAACCTGTTCGTTACGGCCGGTCTCATCGCTTCCATGGTCGTCGATTTGGGCATCGTCGCTTTGGCATTAGGCGGTTTGGCTATCGGCGGTTCGGATTTAACCGTCACCGGTTCGGTATCCGACGGTTCGGCTATCACGGTCGCCATTTCGGCATCCGACGATACGGTCGATTTCGTCGCGGTCACTTTCACGAACCCTGTTCTGAGACCGCTTTCCCGGTTGGCGGTTTCAGCCTCGCCGGCGCATGAGGGTTGATGTGCCGGCGGGACGGATGGGAGGGCCGGTCCGATGATGTCCCTGCCTACTCGGCAGCCTCTCGGACGGGTTCCTCCCATTCGACCGTTGCTCGGCGCATGTAATCCGTGAACCACTCAGGGTCTGTTCGGTACGTGACGCGACCATCCGCATAAATGCGTGCCACCGCCCGGCGCGACGATAGACAGAACATGTGCACCGACATCGGCATGCCGCCAGTGTGGCAGTAGCCGACTTCGATGTTGGCATCGATCACCATGTTCGAGCCCATGAAGCCCATCGCGCCCATGCCGGTGGCATTTCCGAGGTCTTTCAGCTCGTCTTCCAGTTCCGCGATTTTGGGGTCTGAGTGCCGCGAACCGACCGGGCGCAAGCAGGCAGCTTGCTTGCCGAGGACCATACACGTGTCCTTCGAGCCGCCGAGACCGACACCGACAATGGCCGGCTGGCAGGCAAGACCGCGTTTGCCGAACGCAACCAGTGTGTCGAGAAAGAACCGTTTGATGCCGTCAATGCCGTCCCCGGGAAACAGCATCCGGTAGTCCGTTCCGAACAAGCCGCCTTTGTGAACTGTTGTCAGGTCGATCCAATCCGCATCGGGGTGGAACGCATAGTCGATTTCTGGCGCGTTCATGCCGACGTTGTTGTCATGGTCGGTGCGCCAGAGGGGGTGGACGCGGTTGGGACGCAACGGCACGTCGTGCGTTGCCTTTGCCGTAGCGCGGCGCAGAGCCGTCTCAAGCGCAATCGGGCCACCTTCGATGCGCGCATCGTTTCCGATTTTGACGTACCAGCGCGGGCATCCGGTGTCGCCGCACATGGCGCGCCGATCTTCCTTGGCGGCCTTGTAGTTGTCCAACATGGCGCGGATCACGAAGGCGGACAGCTCGCCGGTTTCCGTATCGGCGGCGCGTTCGAGACCAGTCAGGTAGTCATCAGGAATCTCAATTGCGGCCTTGGCCATCAGGTGCTCGGCCGTAGATTGAAGGGTGTTGATGGGGATCATCGGTCAGTTCCCTGCCAGAGCGCTGTCGGTTTCGCGTGTCGCCGACGTGACGCCGCTATGAGTGGACTTGATGGATTCCATGTGTCGTTTCCACCGTAGGTCTTATCACGGTGTGATGTCGAGGCACGCTGCAACCGCGCGCATCTCGTCTGCCTGTCTCTGACGGCCCTGCCGGTGAAACGTCACCGATGCTGGGCCAGCAAGCGTTGTGTCCGCGCTTCTGCAACTCATACGGGCCAACGGAGCGATTGTTCCCGCGCGTGTTGCGATCTACACTGTAGCTTCGCACAATATGGGGACTGGCCTCGTGAATGAACACGTGAAAGCCGAGCTTGCGCCAACCGGTGTGCTGCGGGCCGGCATCAATCTGTCGAACTTTCTCTTGGTCACCGACACGGCGGCGAACGGAGATCCGGTCGGTGTTTCGCCCGATATGGCAAAGGCGGTTGCGGACAAACTCGGCGTGCCGGTCACGTATGTGACCTACCCGTCGCCCGGCGCGCTGGCGGATGCCGCTGAGCAGAACGAATGGGACATCGGCAATATCGGGGCCGAGCCGCAGCGGGCGGAAACCATCGCATTCACGGCGGCCTACTGCGAAATCGAGGCCACCTACCTCGTGCCCGCCGGCTCAGCGCTTCAGTCGATTGCTGATGTTGACAAGCCCGGCGTCCGGATTGCCGTCGCGGGCCGGGCGGCCTACGGCCTCTGGCTCGCGCGCAACATTCAACATGCCGAGCTCATCAAAACGGACTCGCTCGACAGCTCGTTCGATACATTTGTGGCGGACAAGCTGGACGTCCTCGCGGGGCTCAGGCCACGGCTGTTATCCGATGTCGAGAAGCTCGACGGCGCTCGCATTCTCGACGGCAAGTTCAGTGCCGTTCAACAGGCGATCGGGACACCTCGCAAGAACACTGCAGCTGCAACTTGGCTTGCGGAATTTGTGGAAGACTCCAAATCAACCGGCCTTGTGGCCCAATTGATTGCGAAACACGCCGTAAACGGCCTATCGGTCGCGCCTATGGCCGGCTGAAGCACTGTGGAGAGAAGTTATGCCGACTGCATCGATCGACACCGACTACATGTCGCATCACGTCAAGCCAGCCGAGATGGATTGGACGCCGACCAAGTTTCACGGCGTCGACATGAAGCCGCTGTTGATCGACAAGGCGACGGGCATGGTCACGGCCCTGGTCCGCATGGCGCCCGGCGCGATCTTGCCGGATCATGAGCATGTCGGCATCGAGCAGACGTGGGTGATCGAAGGCAAGTTGGTCGATACCGAAGGCCCGGACACCGGGTTGGCGGTCGATGCCGGCGAATACGTCTCCCGCCCCGCCGGCAGCCGCCACGCCGCCTGGACCCCCGACGGCGGCATCATGCTCGCGATGTTCACGCTTCCCAACAAATTCTTCGAAGCCGACGGCGAAGTCGTTGACGTGCTCGGGAACGACTGGGAGGTGACCTGGGGGAAAGGGGCGTGAGTTTGGGTGGGGGCCACTCATTGCGCAGCCAACGCTCGTCATTCGTCGGATCGGATTAGAAATCCAACTAGATCATCGTCTCACCACCGCCACAACCGGCACCAGCAAATGTGCCTCGAACCGCCCACCGAAGCGCAGCACGTGCTGCCCTGCGTTCGCGCTGGTATCCTTCTTGAAGATGGGCGCGCGGACGATCTCGCGGCCAGAGACGATGAGGCGGAGGCCTTCGCCGGCAGCGAAGAATGTACTACTCGGGCGGAGCGCGATCTCGACCGGGACGACATCACCGGCTGAGAGCTTGTCTTCGCGTGTGCCTAAGGGCACCGGCAACCATGGTGTCGACGTCTCCGGGTCAAGCGCGCGTCGTGAGACGCGGCAGTATCCGCGTGTGACCATGTCGTCCGTTGTCCCCACGGAACCATTGAACCGGACAGAACGTCCGTTGCGATCACGTTTGTCGACATAGATGCAGAGGATCAGGTCATCGGGCTGTAGATCGCTCCGCGCATCGGGGCGTACTTCGACCCAAAGTTTGAGCTTCATATAGCCGCTGAGTTCCGTGTCCTGGTCGAACACGTAATCAAATGCGACTGACTCATCTTTGGCCGAATAGGAGATCTCACCGCTTGTGTGCTGTGGCGTATCGGCGAGTTCGCCGTCTGTGAGATACAACGGCCGATAGTCCGTCGACGGTAAAGGCCAGTCCGTTTCCCAGCGAACGTCATGAATGTCGTCGCGCGCCGACCGAACCTCAAGCCGAACGGAGGGCAGGCTGGCAAATCGGTTGTCGGTGCCCTTCAGAAAGTGGTCCATGAAGTCACGGGTCAGCGCCTTGACGTCGTCGGAATAGAAGCTCGCCCATTTTCCCGTGCGATGCGTATAGACCCACTTGCGCGCGGAGCTGGCGCGCTCGTAGGCGCGAAACGACCCCATCGTGTGCAACTCATGGTCAGAAAACGAACCGCAGACCAACATCGGCACAGTGATGTTCTCAAGCTTGACGGCCTTATCCGCCCAGTAGGTGTCAATGAACGGGTAGGCGTCCAAAACCCGCGGCGGAATCGCGTGCTCGGTCTTGAGGTATTCGGCCAGGGAGTTGTTCAGCGGCTCCTTCACCTCGGTGTGCCACCAAAAGTCCAAGAAGCCGGTATCGGCGACGCCACCGCCGCACGCGAGGTCGCGATAGAGATCGGTAACGCCTTCCCATGGGCAAATGCACTTGAGGGCATCCGGCAGCGCTTCCGGCGTTGGCGCGGCTGCCGCGTGATACTGGCTGATTGCGAGGTAGCTGACGCCGCATAAGCCGACCCCTCCATCGCACCAGGGCTGGGCCGCCGCCCAGGCAATCGCCTCGCGATAGCACTTGCCTTGATGGGTCGAGATGACGGAGGCCGGGCCGCCGCTGTTGGCATAGCCGGGAAGATTGACGTTGACGAGAGCATAGCCGGCGGGAACCCAGAAGTTGGGATCCGGTGACTCCCAGCTCGTCAATGTCGAGAATTCCGGCCAGCCGCCGGCCTGCGGAATGAGCCGGTATTGCTGCGGTGGCCCGCCGAGAGGCGTCTTTTTGAGCGCCGGGGTTTTGTGGTTGTCGTACGGGTGCGCACACATGATGACCGGCGTCGTTTCTCCTGATGCGAGGCGACGCTTGGAGCGGAAGATGTTCGCCGTCAGTGCGTAGCCTTCGCTCATTGGAATGGCGACGTCGTAGTCACATTGGATGTCGGGGTCCGGGTCGACAAGATGGCACTGGGGGCGGAACAGCTGTCCGCTCGACAGCGCTCTCGACAGCATCGGCCAGGCGGCCCTGAGTGTGGCGAGCGTTTCAGACATGATCAGGTCCCTGTGCAACCGGAGCACGGCGCGCTCGCAAAACCAGCTGTCCGTCACTTAGCCGACGTTGGTGCGGTTCGCATGAACCTGGGTTAAGTCGGCCGACGCCCCGTGCGCCGCAGGAAACGGCTCAATCCTTGCGGTGTGACGCCGAGAAAGCGCGCAATGTCCTTTTGCGGGACGCGCGCGATAACCTGGGCGTGGCTTTGTTCGAGAAAGCGATACCGCATTTCGGTATCTGTCGATGTTTTGGCGATAATCAGGTCCTTGTCGAACAGCAGTGTTTCCATCGCCTTGAGGCGAAGGAACTCACCGAACAAACCGCCGCGCAAGTATTCGGTGCGAAAGATACGGTCCGGCAGCACAACGCCTTCCACATCCGTGATTGCAACGAGGTTGTCAGGCGCCAGTTCCTGCCGCCACGTGCTGGTCAGATTGGCGCAGAACTGTCTCGCTTCAAAGAACCGCGCGATCGACGCTTCTCCGTCGGGTGAAACTTGCTCAGAGGCAGCAATGCCGCTGGATAGAAAAAACCATCCATAGGAGACATCAGCGATACTGAAGATGACGGCGCCCGCCGCGTATGTGATTTCGGAGAGGTCCGCACGGAGGCGCTGCCATTCCTCCGCAGGTATGGCGAGCCCTTTCTCGGCAATGTTTTGTTCCAGCAACTCCAGCGGCGACACGCGTGTCCTCCGGGCTTAGACTCAGCTATCCTAACCACATGTATCGTCTCGGCCCCGGCATAAAACGTAACCCCGAGCGGCGGTGGGCTTTGCCTGACCGCGTCTTCTTTGCGTGCGGGGCGTGCCACATCCTGGCGTATGCCTTTCTCGCGAAGTATCCCGACCGCGGATTTGGTGCGCTGTGGATCAAGCCGGCAAATGGTTTTACGGGTAACCATATCGTCGTTGTGTCAGGTGACACCGCCTTCGATTATCACGGGTATGCGAGCTGGCGCGCGTTGTTGGCACATACGCATGCGACGGCCAATCGATGGTGGCCGGGTTGGTCGGCCGAGATTGTTCCTTTGCCGGCGGATGTCCTGATATCCGGCCCGAAGTCGCGCACATATGACGGATTGTGGTTGCGGGAGCCGCAAGAGTACCTGCACGATGCCATGCCGCGTGCGGAACGTTTTCTGGATCGGTTTGGAGATCCACCAACTCCTGTGTAGCCGAGTTCGGCTTTGGTGGGTGCGGCAGGGCCCGAAGGGCGGGCGCAAGACGCCGCAGAGCTGATCAGCTCTGTTCGACGCGCCCGCGGTTCAAAAGCCAAACCCAGAAGCTGAGGACAATTGCCGAGCCCGAAACAATGGTCATCACGGTTCCGGGGAAGAAATTCACATAGCCGGGGATGTCGACAAAGAGGAGATAGCCAAGGTCCGCAAGGCCGCCGACCATACCTGTGACCCAGATCGCAGTGAGATTTCCACGCCAGATGAAAATCGCGCCTATGATTGTCGCGATGCCAAACCAACCCAGGTTCCAGCCGTGCTGATTCAAGATGCCGCCGACGGCCGGCGGATACGCCAATGCCAACGTTTCTGGCACGACGGCGTCGGCAATCGCCTGAAAGCCGGCGGTCGCATCCCCGGCCAGCACGATGCCACCGGCGAACGCGTGGACAAGCCCCCAAATGATCCAGAGGACGGCAGCAATTTTGAGCGAAATAGATTGTGCTTGCGACACGTGAACGGCTCCCCCGAATCGCCTCAACGCGACGCCACGAACCGGAGCCTCGTGGCGCCAGTCGTGGTTGATAAAGTCAACTATTGGCAATGAAAGTGGACGTAGTCAACTATTTTGGAGCCCGATGACAGACCCGACCGAGCTGGCCTACTTTGTTGATCGGTTTATGCGTCGGATTCACTCCGGTTTGCATCAACGCGCTGTTGCCGTCGACACGGAGCGGGTCGGGCAGTTTGGCGGCCTGATCCTGATGGCGCTTGCCGAAATGGAACCGGTCTCAATGCAGGCGCTCGTCACGCACATGGCGCGCGACAAGTCGCAAATCACGCGTGTCATCAATTCCCTTGAAAGCAAAGGGTACGTCGCAAGTGCGGGGCATCCGGAGGACAAGCGCGTTCGCTTGTTGCGGCTCACGCAGAAGGGCCACGATCTCGTGCGCGAATTCACACATATTCTTGGCGACGTCATTGGCGGTCTGACAGAGTCGCTGACGGCTTCAGAAAAGCAGCACCTGCTCGCGCTTTTGCGGAAGATTTAGCTCGCGTGCGCTGCATCATGCCCACTCACAGAGGTCGCCGTGCAATCCAACCCCGCCAGGACAGTCCTGCAAAGAATAGATCCACGTCCGTAAAGCCCGCCTCATCCAACAGGGCGACTTCGCGTTCGGCGGATATGCACTCGCCCTTTTCGGTCACGGTAGTTGCGACGTGCTCCAAGAGGTCCTCGTCCACGCTGTTGCTGCGTGCAAAGGCGATGTAGCGGTCCATTGTGCGCTTGGCGTTCGGATCCTTTGGGCCCAGGCAATTGTCGACGACCGCGAACGCGCCGCCGGGTTTCAGACGCTCTCGAATAGCGCAGAGGGCAGCCAGCTTCGCGCCATTGTCCGGAATGAGATGGAGCGTCAGCAGGCATGTCGCCGCATCGAACGGACCGGCTGGTGCGTCGGCGATGTAACCTTCAATCCAGTCAATCCGATCGGCGACGTGATCAAGGTTGTTCTTGGCGGCGGCGATCATCTGAGGAGAGGGTTCAACGGCCGTAAACCGCCAGCCTGGGCAGGCCTCGGCGAAGGCCTTCAGTTCCAAGCCGCCGCCAGCGCCGAGAACCAGCGTGTGCCCGTCACCCCCCGCTGTTTCGCTGATCAACTGCACGACTAGGCCATGCATGACCGAAAATCCCGGCACGAAGCTCGCTGGGCTGCCTTCTGCATAGTGCTTGGCGTTCTCGGGGTCGGCAAATCCAAACTCTGAGTAGTGTCTCATGCGTCAACTCACCGTTATGGGTTGGCAGGCCTCACATAATACTTCGGCAGCCCTGCTTGAGAGCTTTGGTCTCGATCTCCAGTCGTTCGAGCCAAGCAAGCATTTCGGCCTGGCTCATGAACTTGCCGGCTTCGATGTCCTCGGCGATCGCTCTATTAAGGTAAGCCAGCCTCGCCTCCGAGCCGGGCGGGCCCACGATCGAAAACGCCGCCGCAGCGACGCGCCAAGCCTCGATGCGTGGGCCGTGCACGGCATCAAAGGCGGTGTTGCCTGACGACATACGATAGTAGTACCGGTTGAGTGAATAACGGCCGTCAGGGCTCCCGCGTGCGACCCGCTCGCGACCGTCGGCGCGTGCCTTGGCAACGAAAGGGTCCAACGCTGCGAGGACCTTGGAACACGCGTCGATGCGCTCTGCGAACACGATAGCACGTGAGACTTCGCCCCGGGTTTCCCACGAAACATAGGCCTGAACTGCAGAGGCGATACCTGCGAGGCCGGCGAACAAAATTGCGATAAACTCAACGACGGAGAGGCTTTTCATGGACTGGCCCTACGTTTGCAGCATGCAAAATCTCGGCGCGCTTCAGCATGATCCGAAGGCGGCAACACGGCAGTAGGTCGCAAAGTGGCGGCGAAAACGTTCCCGTATCGCATTGATGCACGACTGCAACGGCTCAGATGTCGAGAAGACGCACGGCGCCAATTGCCATCGTGACGGCGGCCTGGCAGGGATCGATGACCGGAATGCCGAGTTCGGCTTCGAGGGCCTGACGATGACGTGCCATGCCCGCACACCCCATGATGATTACGTCGGCGCGGTCTAAGTCGCGGAGTTGGCGACCGGTGGCACACATGCGCGCGAACGTCTCTTCACCGGACGCTGTTTCTGCCACCGTCAAATCCAGAGCGCGCTCTGCAGCAAGGCGGTCAATCAATGCCATCTGGCGCAGATATCGCACGTGGCGCTTGATCGAAGCCTCCTTGATTGCGAGAACGCCGAACGTGTCGCCATGTGCCAGTGCGGTGAGGACCGCGCACTCGTTGATTCCGAAGACGCGACGCGCCGTTGCCTCGCGACACACGTGGAGGCCGGGGTCGGAGTAGCAGGCAATTATGAACGCGCTGCTGGCATCGTCCGAGGTGATCTTGTCGCGAAGCGGCTTCGTGACTTGCTCGACGTGAGCTTGGCTTTCGATGCCGAATGGACCGTCGTCGAGGGTGATGCAGGCGATCTCCGGCCCGTCGACACTTCTTAACGGCTCAACCGCGTCATCAATGCCGCGCGTAACGGCGATGTTCGAATTTGGATTGATCACGGTAATGCGGTGGCGTGATGCAGCCATGCGGTGTTGCTCCGGACTTTGCGCGTCGTGTCAGTGTCCGTAACATGACATCCTCTAGCCTTCCGCAAAACAGGAGTTTCCCATGGCCTCGCCGGCGTACGATCTCGTGATACGAAACGGACGGCTCGCGACGGCGAGCGACGACTTCGTTGCGGATATCGGCATCCGGAACGGTGTCATCTCGGCGCTGGCAGATCGATTGGACGCCGGGCGTGAGGAGATCGACGCGACGGGTAAGCTCGTTCTACCGGGCGGTGTCGATAGCCATTGTCACATCGAGCAGTTGTCCGCCGGCGGCCTTCTAAATGCCGACACGTTCGAGTCCGCCACAGTCTCGGCTGCTGTCGGCGGGACGACAACCGTCATCCCGTTCGCGGCCCAGCACCGCGGCAATCGCCTGCGAACCGTTGTTGAAGACTATGCACGTCTCGCCGCGCAAGGCGCGGTCGTTGATTACACGTTTCATCTCATTGTCACGGAGACGGATGATGTCACCTTGCAGACGGACCTGCCTGCATTGGCTGGTGAAGGGCACGGGTCCATCAAGGTCTTTATGACCTACGACCTCCTGAAGGTTGACGATTCAGCCTTGCTCGACGTTTTGGCCTCTGCCCGGGAAACCGGGTCACTCGTCTGCGTCCACGCCGAGAATCACGGCATGATCGCCTGGATGAGCCAGCGTCTCGTCGACGACGGGAAAACTGCGCCGAAGTTTCACGCCGTCAGTCATCCGCGTGCCGCTGAGGTCGAGGCGATACATCGTCTCATTCTTGCGTCTGAACTGCTGGATCAACCCGTCATGGTCTTTCACGTTTCAACTGCTGAGGGGGCGGATCTGATCCGGTCTGCGCGCCAGCGCGGCGTCAAGGTTTACGGTGAAACTTGTCCGCAGTATCTGTTCCTGACGGCCGATGATCTCGACAAACCCGGTCTTGAGGGCGCGAAATGGATGTGTTCGCCGCCGCCGCGAACGCGCCGGGACCAGGAGGCGCTTTGGCAGGCGCTCGGCGATGGGGCACTCCAGGTCATCTCCTCCGATCACGCGCCATATCGTTTTGATGAGACGGGCAAGTTGAGCGCTGGCGCTAGTCCGACGTTCAAGGAGATCGCGAACGGCTTACCCGGTCTGCAATGGCGCATGCCATTGCTGTTCGACGCTATGATCTCGCGCGGGCCGCTTGGGCTGCAAAAGTTCGTGGAACTCACGGCAACGGCGCCGGCCAAGATCTATAATCTCCATCCGAAGAAAGGGACGCTTGCGATTGGCTCCGACGCGGACCTGGTGATCTGGGATCCGGAACGCGAGATGATGCTGTCGGATTCGCTGGTTCAGGATCGAACGGGATATACGCCCTATGTCGGCCGGACCGTACGAGGATGGCCGATCGCGACCATCCGTCGTGGTGACGTCATTGTTCGCGACGGTCAATGCATGGCGACGCCGGGGAGCGGCGTGTTTCTGCCGCGGACAGGTGGCGCGGCGGCAGCGCCGAGCGGACGCAAGACCAGCGATGCCGAGCTTGCCGCACGTTTCGGCGCGGCAGGCGTGTAGCCGCGCCAGCCCTATTACCCGGGGAGCTTCGCGCGTGGATCGCGCTCGGCCAAACGCGTCAGAAGATAGTCGACTTCCGCCTGGGCGCTCGCTGTCAGCGTCGACGCTGGTTGGCGTTGCGCGGCCGATGCGATCGCACCGCGCCGTTGCAGAATGTACTTGCGAACCGCAAGACCAAGACCCGGCTGCTGTTCGTAGCGCAACAACGGAAGGTGGGCATCGAACAGGTTATGTGCGCGGTCCCGCTCACCCTCTGCCTGCAGCGTGATCAGTTCAGCAAGCATCTCAGGGAAAGCGTAGCCAGTCATTGCCCCGTCCGCGCCACGTTCGGTTTCGAAATCGAGGAACAGCCCTCCGTTTCCGGTCAATATCGAGATGCGTCGCATGTTTTCGATTATTTCGTATGTGCGCAGCGTCGAGATCTTTTCGAGGCCTGGCCAATCCTCATGCTTGAGCATGACGCAGTTCGGATGGGTATCGACGATCCGCTTGATAACCTTTGGCGCGATGACGACACCGCTGGCGAGGGGGTAGTCCTGGATCACGAACGGCACGTCTGATCCAATCGCATCAACGCACTGGTCGTAGTAGCCTGCAACTTGATCGTCGGTTCGCATTGAGGCTGGAGGCGCGATCATGACGCCAGCTGCGCCCGCGTCCATCACGGCGGCCGAGAGCACGCGGATCGCTGCAAACCCGGGAGCGGAAACGCCGACGACGATCGGTAGTCCGTCCGCTCTTTGCACCACTGATTTTGCAAAGGTGATTGCTTCTGACGTCTCAAGCTTCGGCGCCTCACCCATCATGCCGAGGATCGTGATGCCGCTGACGCCGCATCCGCGGTAGAAGTCCACCATGCTGGCAACAGAGCGCTCGTCGACACCGCCGCTGTCATCGAATGGCGTTACAGCAATGACATACACACCGCGCGCCGTCTCATCTAATGCCATCTTGGGTTCTTTCATGTTGAACGTGGTCTTGTTGAGCGCGGTCTTGGCGGGCCCTTCGCAAGGTTATCGATGCATACGTGCTGCGCAAGATGCACAACAGCCGCGGCTTGCATGCGGCGTGCGTTCTGTCCGAAACTGAAGGTCATCAATCTGGCGAGATCGACTTTTGCCTGGAGGCGT
Organism: Pseudomonadota bacterium; assembly: GCA_039039985.1. GTDB lineage: Bacteria > Pseudomonadota > Alphaproteobacteria > Rhizobiales > Hyphomicrobiaceae > JBCBWG01. The sequence continues at coordinate 11,636 of JBCCOV010000061.1, forward strand.
GATGACCCGTTCCGTGACGATTGCCGGCGCACAGCTGGGGCCAATTCAGAAAGCGGATTCCCGCGAACACGTCGTCGCTCGCATGCTTGCGCTTATGGAGCAGGCGCATGACCAGGGCGCGACATTCATCGTGTATCCGGAGCTGGCGCTGACGACCTTCTTTCCGCGTTGGTATCACGAAGATCGCGCTGAGGCAGACCAATGGTTCGAGCACCAGATGCCTAGCGCGGCGACCCGTCCGCTATTTGAACGTGCAGCATCGCTAAGCATGGGGATGACGTTCGGTTATGCGGAGCTGACCCCGGACAATAGGCACTTCAACACGTCCATCCTGGTCGATCCCACGGGCAAGATCGTTGGCAAGTATCGCAAGGTTCATTTGCCGGGACACGCTGAGTTTGACCCGGAGCGCACGCATCAACATCTGGAGAAGCGATACTTCGAGCCCGGAGATTTGGGCTTTCCGGTCTGGCCCTTCATGGATGGCTTGTTTGGCATGATGATTTGCAATGACCGCCGCTGGCCGGAGGCCTATCGGGTCATGGGGCTTCAGGGTGTCGAGGTCGTCACGCTTGGCTTCAATACCCCGTCTGTGAACTCGCAAAAGTCGGGCGAGGGCGCCGAGCAGCGCACTTTCCATCACAAGCTGTCGGTGCAGGCTGGTGCCTACCAAAACGCAACCTGGGTGGTTGCGGTTGCCAAGGCCGGCGTGGAAGACGGATTTCCGATGTTTGGCTGCAGTGTGATCGTCGATCCCAACGGGGAGATCGTTGCCGAGACAAAGACCGAGGATGACGAACTGATCGTCCACGTCTGTGATCTGGACGCGACGCGATTTGGCAAAGAGACAATTTTCGACTTTGCCCGCCATCGACGTATCGAGCACTACGGCTTGATCACAAGCCAAACCGGTGTGGTCCGGCCAGACTGACGCTTTGCGCGGCCAACTTTTCCGCCACGCAAGTCCATGTTGGTTCGATCTGAAGACGCGCTTCTGACACCTACTCGGCGGCTTCCAGATTTTCGTCCGTCAGCAGTGTCTCGCCGGGCTTGATGCGCGTGAACTTTACCGGCTCATGTGCGATATGCACGGCCTCGTCGTCCAATGTGGCGCACGTATACGTGGACGTGCTCAGATCTCCGGCGTCCGGAAAATCCTCACGATAGTGCGCGCCGCGACTGCCGTCCCGCGCAAGAGCTGCATGGGTAATGATCTTTGACGCCGTAATCTGGCTCTCAAGATTGAGCCAGTCGTGCCAGGTCATATTGAACCGGCGATCGGTGTCGAGCACGCCAGTCCGCTGCAAAGCCGCGTCCAATTCGTCGAGCTCCGTCAGCGCGCGCTCCATGTCTGCGCGGTTTCGTATGACGCCGACGTCTTCCCACATCACGTCGAGCAGGCGCTCGCGCAGGCCATTGATATCGCCGGATGGATAGTCGAACGGGCGTTGGGCACGCGCAACTTCGCGCGCGATTATGCTGTCGTCGGGATCGCGCCAGTAGGGGTTGTCCGTAATCCAGCCGGGCATGGTATCGCCAGCAATACCACCATACACGGTCGAGTTGGCGACGCCGTTGCCGCCGAGACGGTTGGCGCCGTGAACGCCGCCCGCGTCCTCACCGGCGACAAACAGGCCTGCCAGTGTCGTCGACGTGTCCGGGGCGCAGAGGACACCGCCCATGTGATAGTGCGCGGTTGGAACGACCTCCACGCGTCCGCCCGCGAGATCGAAACCGCAATCAGCGCAGCGCTCGACCATGCCCTTGAACTGCTTGCGGACGTTATCGACGCCCAAGTGGCTCATCTGGATGTAAACGCCGCCGTTGGGGCTGGTTCGACCTGCGCGCATTTCGGTCGTAATGGCACGCGAGACGAGATCGCGGGTCGCCCGTTCGGCTTTAGGGTCATAGTCTTTCATGAACCGCTCGCCGTCGCCGTTGAGCAGGTGTCCGCCGGCGCCGCGCAGACCTTCCTCCAGCACGGTTCCGGTCATGCGTGTTTCCATGCCGGCGAGCAAACCGGTAGGATGGAACTGGACCATCTCCATATCGCGCAAGCCCAGCCCGGCGCGAAAGGCCATGCACAAGCCGTCCATCGACTTATCACCGGACGGCGTATGGTATCGGTACATGGTTGGGCCGCCGCCGGTTGCGAGGAGCACGGCGCGCGCCTGGACAAAGCGGAATTTCCCGCTTCGGATGTCGATCATCAGAACGCCGGCGATGCTTTCGCCCGCTTTGTCCGGCACCAGAGCGACGGCGCGGTGTTCCTCCAAACGCCCGATCGGGCGCGACCAGACCTGCTCCATCAGCCGGTTTATGATTTCAATCCCGGTCAGATCGCCTTTGTGAACCGTCCGGTCGAAGGTCTGGCCTGCGAATGCTTTGCCGTGGAGCGTGCCGTCCGGATTACGGTCGAAGAAGCAGCCGACCTCGTTTTCAAGTTCCCGGACCCTTTCAATGGCGGTTGTGACAAGCGTCCAAGCCAGGTCCTGGTCCGGCAGCCATTTCCCGCCTTCAATCGTATCCATGAAGTGGCGTTCAACGGAGTCGCCGGGCTGCAAGGCCACATTGTACCCACCCTGTACCATGCGGGTACAGCCGCATTTCCCAAGCAGTCCTTTGGTTGCGACGGTGATGCTCAGCTCAGGCGCTGCTCGGGCGGCATGGAGAGCGGCGAACAAGCCGGCGCCGCCGGACCCGAGTATGAGAATATCGGTCGTGTTGCGCTCTATGGTGGTCATCACGATCCTCCGCGATGGGGACTGGTGTGGCAGTTCGTTTCAGATTACGCGCAGAAAAAACAGCGCCGCAACAATCGCTGCAGCAGCAATGGCCAAGCCCGCTAGGTTTTTATGGTCGTTGCGCCAGCTTAGATTCTCAAGCGCGAGCACACGGACGCCTCCGATCAAGTGAACCGTCAGAAGGAACACCAGGCCCATTTCTGACAGCTTTACGGCTGATGAGTCCGTCCACCGCAAGAAGCCTTCAAGTTGTGCTTCGCTCTCCAGCGCTAAGCCGAGAGCAAGAAAGTGCAGTGGTAAAAAACAGACAAGCAACAGCCCAGAAATCCGGTGAACCAGTGCGGCGTACCAGAGGATACTGCGTCGGTGCGTCCGCTCGTTTCGATTCTCGACTGTGATCGTCATGACAGTCCCCCGGGCATTGTCACCGCGAACACCGCGCGCAGGCCGAGCAGAAGCAGCACGACGCCGACTGTCCACATGATGATCGTCGGGGCTTGGCCTCCCGCGCCGAACCACTCGCGTGCAATTGTGGCGAAGCCAATCGCACCGTGCACTGCAACCAGACAAACGAACGCCCCGTAGAACAGAGCCCAGCCAATGCTGCCTTCGGTGCGGCCCAAGATATCCGCCGCCGTAAGCTTGGTGCTGGTGGCATAGAAGATGACAATGAGGTGCCCGAGAACCAGCGGCAGCATGAGAGCGGCAGTGACGCGCTGTAGGAGGTACAAACGCAGGTTCATGACAAGTCACCTCGCAAGTATGCCTCCATCGTCAGACGTTTCAGGCCAGCGATCGAGCGGGTCGGATTAAGGTCCTTTGGGCAGTGCTGCATGCAGGATTGGTGGGAGTGGCAGGCGTGGCATCCGCCGGTTGCAGATATTGCACGCAGACGATTCGTGTTTCCGCCGTCGCGCGCGTCATTGGCAAGTGACCATGCCCGGTTCAGTGCAGCCGGCCCCAAGTAGTCATCGTTCCATCGCACGACGTCGCAGGCGGCGAAGCAAACGCCGCAGTTGATGCACTCGATCGCCTCGTCAACGTTCTGTCGCGCCGCATCCTGAGGCGGGATCGCCGCGATCGGGTCCTTCCTGGTTTTTGTTGGTACGAATGTTCCCTCGGCTTGCTGCCACTTTTCGAAGAACCGGCTCATGTCGGCGGTCAGATCTTTGATGACCGGCAGGTTTGCCAACGGCCCGATCTCGAGCAAATTGTCGCTGGCCACTTTCGAAACATGGGTGCGGCACGTCCACCGAGGTGCACCATTCACGGTCATGCCACACGAGCCGCACATCCCAACCCGGCAGGCAAACCGATAGCTCAGAGTCGGATCAAGGTTACGCTGAATCCACGTAACAACGTCTAGGACCGTCTGATTCGTGCGCTTGGGGACCGAGAACGTATCATAGTGGCCCGCTTCGCCACCGCGCCAAACCCGGACCTCAAGCTTGGTCACGTTTGCGTTAACTGTGTTTGTTCTATCCAAGGTAGCGGAATGTTCCCGCGATACTTGCAAGCCGCTGTCCTCCAACGTGGCGCTCCCATCATCACCATTTCGTTTCTGTGTTTTACGAACGGTGCTAGCCCGTTGCCGAGCTGAACTCAATCCATCCGGTGCTCAGCCCCGTGACCCGGCGCCTGAGCTGTCGTATAGTGAGTCGCAGACGCATGTTTTTTGCGCACGCCGTTCAAGCGGGGCGCCGGTTTTTGTCAGACTAACAGTGCCCCTGCCAGTATTCGTTTGCGTATGGATTGGTGCAGTGTGTTCGTGTGCGGCGACATTTCAACACGAAAGTCCCGGAAATGTCACGAAATTGACAGCATGCGTTTTCTGTCCGCTCAACAGGTATTCGTACCGTCGTTCTTAGGTTACACTCGCTTACATTGAGGAGGCGGAGTGTTCGCGCAGCTGCACGATCGAGGTCGAGATGAAGAGAGCTTTAGGTCTTGTTTGTTGCATGTTGGCCGTTGCTGGAACGTCAGGCGCGGTACATGCTGATAATCTTCGGACTGAGAGATACTCAAGCACCGGAAATTGGACGATTTCTGCGCTCTACGACGGCGGGCGCTTCCTGAGTTGTTATGCTCGGGTTTCCTATCGCAACGGTATCAACGTCTCGCTCATTGCTTACAACAACAGCAAGTGGACGATTCAGTTCTACAACGAAAACTGGCCGAAGCGCCGTGTGTCTCGCTTCCCGGCTTCGCTGATCGTCGACGGGCGTACCTTGCTGAACACGAATGCGACCTATCGCGGGCGCAGCGTGTTTATCGATATTGGCCGGTCGATTGACCGTGTTCGTCCGTTGATGCGCGGTCGTGTTATGACGATCCGCTCGGACTCCGGCACGTCGAGCTTCAAGCTGACCGGCTCTTTCCGTGCTGCGAACCATGTCGCCAGATGCTGGGTTCGCCACACGAACAATAACCGCAGAAGCTCGCGAGGCGATGCGTTCAATGCGCCGCCACGCAGTAACAACCGTAACAATGGTGCGTTCGGTTCCTCGCCGCAGCCAAACAATGGTGATGCGTTCGGCAATCAGCCGCAGCCGCCCAGAAATCGTAATGACGATGCATTCGGTAACCCGGGACCGGGACAAGGAGCCTTGAACCGGCGTCAGCCTGCCCCACGCACACCGAACAATTCCACCGTTCTCTCTCGGGGCGGCACCATGGAGTATGCGGTCCGTTATCTCGCCAAGTCGCGTCTGCGCTACGAGATCCTGCCGGTGGGCGATAACTTCTTCAAAAACTTCCCGGTCAATTGGCGTTACGACAACGGTCGGCTTGGAGCGATGCTGGTTCTGACTATGGCGCGTCCAAACGCGGAATCCGGCATCAAAATGTTGCTCACTGATCAGACACAGCTCTGCAATGGACGTAACGCGACCGAGCGTCGTCCAACAACCGGAGAGCCCGGTCGGCGAATCGCTCAGGCAACTGGCATCTGTGAAAGCAACGGGTCCGTCTCCAAACTCGATTACTACGCGGTGGAGTTTGGGGATAACCGCTTGGCGTTGATTGTGGAGATGAGCCGCGGGCCGTTGGGTGGCCAACCGCGTACGAACCCGCCGCGGCGAGAACCGGGCCCGAACGAAGCAGGTGGCCCGCCCAGCTATCAGCCAAACAATCCTGAGCCCCGTATTCCAGGTCCGAACGAGCTTTAGAAACTGCGTCTGGCAACGCTGCCTTTCGGCACAGCGCGTGGTCAGAAAGCTCCGACCTCATCGAACGCCAGAGGGCTATTGTTCCTCTGGCGGTTTTGCTTTTACATGATCAGAGTGTTTTTTGGCGTTGGTAACCCGTTGCGATCTTGTGCGACGCGTTTACGGTCGCGCGGTAGCAAACACTGCGACGTAACCGTCGGGACCGCGCTGATGACATTCCTTACTCTGCCGTTCACTTCTCGATACATTCTGCTGACGATTGCCGTTGTGGGAACGGTGCTAAGCGGCACTGCGTTGGTCGTCTGGCCGGATATCTGGCTGCTGCTTATTCCGCTGGTTGTCTTTGCCGCGTTTACGGTTTTGGGCTTGCGAGATCTTTTGCAATCCCGGCACGCAATCTTGCGGAACTATCCAATTGCCGCGCATTTGCGCTTCATTCTCGAGGGCATTCGCCCCGAGATGCGGCAATACTTCTTCGAGGGCGAAAAGGACGGTACGCCGTTTCCGCGCGACAAACGCGCCATTGTCTATCAACGCGCAAAATCGGTGCTCGATAAGCGGCCATTCGGTACGCAGTACAATGTTTACGACAGTGGATACGAATGGCTGAACCACTCTATGGCGCCGCGCCCGCGCGCAACCGAGCCGTTCCGGATTTCGATCGGCGGTCCTGCGTGCGCGCAGCCTTACAGCGCTTCGGTCTTCAACATCTCCGCAATGAGCTTCGGATCGCTGTCGCCGAACGCGATCCGCGCCATGAACAAGGGCGCCAGAAAGGGCGACTTTGCTCATGATACCGGTGAAGGCGCCGTCAGCCGCTACCATAAAGAGTTTGGCGGTGATCTGATCTGGGAGATCGGCTCTGGCTACTTCGGCTGCCGTACTGATGATGGTGCGTTTGATCAGCATCAGTTTGCGCAGGTGGCTGTCGACCCTCAGATTAAAATGATCGAGATTAAGCTCAGCCAAGGTGCGAAGCCCGGTCAGGGCGGTATTCTTCCGGCAGCCAAGATTACGCCTGAGATTGCAAAGACCCGCGGAATACCGATGGGAAAGGACTGTATCTCTCCCGCTGCGCATAGTGCGTTCTCGACGCCGATTGAACTCCTCGAATTCATCGAGCTTTTGCGGCAATTGTCCGGGGGCAAACCGACCGGCTTCAAGCTGTGTGTCGGCCACCCCTGGCAGTTCCTGGCGATTTGTAAGGCCATGGCCGAGACCGGCATCCTGCCGGACTTCATCGTCGTCGATGGAAAGGAAGGCGGGACGGGAGCTGCACCGCTTGAGTTCATGGACCACATGGGCATGCCGCTACGCGACGGCCTGACGTTCGTGCACAATGCCCTGATTGGAATCGATGTGCGCGACAAAGTGCGGATCGGTGCATCCGGGAAGATCACGTCCGCCTTCGACATGGCGCGCGTGATGGCGCTGGGGGCAGACTGGTGCAATGCGGCACGTGGCTTCATGTTTGCGGTTGGCTGTATTCAGGCCCAGGCGTGTCATACCGGACATTGCCCGACGGGCGTGACGGCGAACGACTGGTCTCGGCAGCGGGCAATCGTCGTTACGGACAAGGCAGAGCGCGTCTACAGCTTCCATCGTGAAACCGTGAAAGCGCTTGCGGAATTGATCGCCGCCGCCGGACTTCAACATCCAAGTCAGCTCCGGCCACACCACTTCTTGCGGCGTGCAGCGGCCGACCGCGTCGTCTCACTGGCAGATCACTATGACTACCTCAATCCCGGTGATCTTCTGGACGTCGAGAATCGACCGGTGCCGCTGCGCTATGCCGAGCCGTGGCGCGTCTGTCGTGCCGACACCTTCCGGCGTGCGGAAGAGCTAAGCTCAGGCTTCAACTGGGCTATGCCGGGAGGGCGCGCGGCCGCCGAGTAAGTGGCCTGCGCGACAACTTTGAATGGGCGCCAGTGACCGCCTGATCAAGACGGATACTCCAACGGCTTCACGTCATGTCACGTCGAGTGCGGAGACCAACGGTTTCAGCCAAGTCGCAAGCGCGTGCGTCCCTTCATCGTCGAGTGGTGACTCGAACTCAGGGTGCGGGTCGTCGCCAAATCTCTGATCGAGGAATTGCGTGCCACGCCATACGCGCGAGTCGGCGTAGCGTGGAACGACGTGCACGTGAAGCTGATGCCACTGATTACCCAGCTGCTTGTAGTTGAACCGGTCGGGCTGAAAGTGATCTTGCAACAGCCCTTCATAGGACGAGAGCGTGCGGTGAAGCTCCTGCCACTCCTGGTCCGTTAAGTGGGCGAGCGACTGCTCCAGCGGACGACGCAGCGTCAATTGCATACGCCCGAGATAACACTGGTTGGGGTATAGGCTCCAGCTCCAAAGTGCTGTTTCCCGAAGGTGGAGCGTGTCCGGCGGCATTGGCGTCTCCTCTATGGCGAACAAGTTCCTGCAGGTGGTTGCGCAGTCGCACTAGGGGCATGTCTTCGCCCGTGTTACGCGGTCGGGCTGGTTCAGATTGCAGTGATACATCTGTGTAGCTCAGATCCGTGCCGAGGATACGACAATTATGAGTAAACGACGCGAGCACGCCGATGGAGTCGTTGAAACATCTGCGGAGACCACCGCTGCGCTAGCAGGATCCCGCATGGCAACCTACTCTACCATTCTGGTGTCGTTATTTGCGCTCGTCATGTCGGGCGTCAGTTTGTACCAAACGGTGTTGAAGCAGGCCAATCTCCATCTCTTCGTGCCGGACACCGTTGCCTACACGCGCGACCCAAACGGTGGTTACGAAGTGCTCGTTGTTCCCGTCACCATTGCCAACAGCGGCGCGAGAGACGGTGTCGTCTCGACACTGCGCCTTAAGGTTCGCGATCTCGAAACCTCTCGCGAGCGCGAGTTTCGCGCGACGTACTTTGCGGATCAGGGGTACTTTTCGACCAAGGAAAACATCCAGACCGGCGTCTCACGACCGAAACGCGCCTTCGCTCCGATCACAGTGGCGGGGCGTGGGAGCTACTCGGCGACGGTGCTGTTTTACCCACGCGCCTACAGCAAGCAGCGCGTCGTTCGTAAAGGCGGACGGTTTGACGTCTCGTTGTCCGCGACGGTTCAAAGTGTCGAGAAAGTCGATGTTGTTGACGCGTTCTTTCAGACGTCCATCGCACCGATCACATTCACCGCGACGCTACCGCCTGTCGCCCGGTTTTTCGACGGCCAGATCATGACCGGTTACTCGGCGCGATTGTTTGTCGAAAGTAAGCAGAACTGAAGAGAAGGTGATCGGCAGCGCCCTGTCACAAATCTATCTATCGGCGTCAGAGTTCAAAGAATAACGGCCCCTGTCGGGGCCGCCAATTCAGTTCATGCCGCAAGTGCTTAGAAGCAACGATCTGGCGCATTGCGATTATAGCAACGACGGAAGCAACGGCGTGGGTTGCGTCGGTCAAAGCAGCGACGGCGACAAATCCGGCGCCAACGCCGACATCTGTTGCGGTATCCGCCGGTCCGCACCCAGCGACAGCCGGGTCCGACGTGGCGATGCCGCAGCCCTGTCACCGGCCCGATGCGGGAACGCCGATGACAAAAGTGAATGTTCTGAAGGAGATCTGCCCCGACAGCCGGAGCGGTCTTTGCAGCGCCGGCGGCTGTTGCGGCCTGGGCGGTTGACGCCGTGATTGGCAGGGCTGCAACGACAGCCACGGCCAAGGCGAGAGTGATACCGGTGAGAATCTTCGACACGTGGTCCCTCCTCTTAAACAGGATGCCGAGCCTCGGAGTACGCTCTCAAGGTCGGTGATAACGGGTATGTCGGGCCCAACCTGAACAAGAGATGACGAATGCGTTATCTGAGAGATGTCTGATATGTTGCGGTGGCATGGATCGACTGCTTCGGTGTCAGGAGCTTGCCGCAGCCAGACACACGGGACCACGCTGGATCATAAGGTTTCGTTGGAGCAGCGATGGGTGGAGCGGGCGATGGGAATCGAACCCACGACATACAGCTTGGGAAGCTGTCGTTCTACCACTGAACTACGCCCGCAGCACGGAAATTATCCAATAAATTCAGCTGCTTAGCTGCGGTCTTGGAAATTTCCATATCATCACAAAAAACTGGGTCGCACATGGGTCGCAAAATCGGGTCGACCTTGCGGGCATGTACATGATGTTTTGTGATGTCATCCTTTCATGTCACGACGCAGATGCGCCATCAGCTTTTTGACTTCCTGACTTGGCATGCCGTAGCGGCCAAGCGAGGCTTCTAGTTTGTTCCACGAAAACCCGCCATGTCCAGCAAGTATCGCGTCGAGAACGTCAGAGCTGCGGTACAGGATCTTACCCGTCATTTTGATATATGGCAGGCCTTCCCCGCGGCTTCGCTCATTTGCTAGCGTCTCTTTTGTCTTACGGGTCAGCCGGGCGACTTCGTCGGCGGTCAACATTATCTCGTCCGCGATTGCAGCTTCATTATCGTGTTTCATTGTTCAGTGCTCACGGCATTAGAATTGCAACAACTGGGCTCGCCCGAATGACATTTTCAACGTCTTGTGTCTCGCCCGTTGCGAAAAACCGGACTTGAGCCGACTTGCGGCTGCGGCCGCGCGTGAGCACCCCCATAACCGGCTGCGCCATACCGGCGATCTCGATAATGGAGAGCCTGTCGTATGCACCCGGTGGCACGGTTCCTAGGTCCGCTTCTTGATAGACGATCATCGCGTCATTGTAAGGGGCCATGGGGCCGCTATCCGCCGTGCAGAGTAGCAGTGACAGGTCGCTGTCGATTGGCGGCAACTCGCGCTGCTTGCCAACGTTGACCGTTATCGTGGTCACATTGCCGTCGGACAGTACCTCGCCTTTGACCGTCATCTTTGCCGCGTCGATCTTGTAGCCGACGCGCGGCAAGACTTCCTCGGGTGGCGCTTTCAAGAGGCGACACAACTGGACGAACTCGTGCAGAGACATGCGCCGGCTGCCGTCGAAAACTTTGCTGACCGCAGCCGCACTCTTTTTCGACCAAACTTGCGCGACGTCCATAGATCTTTTGCCCGCTGTTCGCAGTCGGCTTTTCAACCAGTCAACGTCAACCGGCAATTCGAGAGCCGGGTTCGGCTTCGATCCTGGCATTACACCCCCATTCAAGTTGCGTGGGCGGGGCGGTCGCGGACTTGGTGCGCGGGACTGTCGCTCGCGACGCCCGTTCATAGCGCTCTTTCGCGATGCAACTTGACTACCAGATTTGGGGGCCATTGTCGGAAAGCTCCGGTGGTTTAAACGTGCGGAATGACTGACCATTTCTTAGCAATTGTAATCAACAAACCGCAAGTACCATGGATACTCATTTCCCATTGTGTTTAATAAAACGAAAATTCATTGCACTGATGCAGAAAGTTTGTTAGAAAAGCGTTACAAGAGAACAGGTTAGAGGCACAACCTTAGAGGGAAAGCTGATGCCATGTTGTGGATCAATCGGCATATAAGTGTCTGTTTCGATTGGACTTATTGGACTGTTCAATATCTGGACATACCCGGCCTGCATCTGCGCATGTACAACTTTGGACCATTACGCGTAAGCGTCTTTTCAACTGATTGAGTGCTTTATGATTTCCGTGCTCGGCATCGATCCCGGCGTACTTGGCGGCATTGCTCTTTTGCAACATGAAAGAGAAAATCTAGCTGTCAAAGTGTGGGACATGCCAACTCTGAGCGTAAAGGTTGGAAAGACAACCCGGAA